>JAGBFD010000007.1 GCA_017936645.1 Clostridia bacterium | reverse complement strand
TTTCTTTATCTTTATTTACCTTCTTTGAGTAGTTTTTTCTTTTGTTAGTTTCTTTTTCTGCTTCAAGATCCTTCGCTTCGCTCAGGATGACATTCACAAATTTTAATTCTTACGGTGAAAAATATCCTCCCGTCACGGCTTCGTCGTGCTCTGCAAGAATGATTAATATTACCACCACAAATCTGTACAAAATTTCAGCCATAGCAGAACACTTTTTCTGCTATGGCATTATCAATTTTTAACTTTCTATATGAGCATAAATATCCGTCTCCTGCATCGTCTTCTCCTGCTGTTTATATACTATCATTATGTGTAAACGTCAATTCCTCTGATTTTTCTCCATAACGTCTAACAGTTTATTGGAATTAATAAGCATCTGTTGAATATTTTCTGAAATCTCGATTACCACCATCGAAATCGCCGCTGTAATGCTACCGATAAGCAGACCGATTACTGCACCGATCACTCCGCCTGTAAATGCCTCATAATAAAAGTCACCAATATTGCTTCCTAATACTATCCCCATTATGAAGCAAACTATAAGAAAAATAACAATTATGATTTTTGCAAAACCGGTCCAGCTTCCTGAAACATTTCTGTATGGAGTGGCACTCGCATACGGTGAGACGCTATCCGTTTTCTTTATGCCAATATAATCATCGGCTCTTGCAGCATAATCTTTAATTACAGTTTGTATTCTGTCTGCGACTTCAAAACTTAAACCTTGCGCCAAAAACACGTTGAAATAGGCAATCGACGGGTCAGCATCACCCTTACCCCTACCCTGTTCAATCGCCTGAAGATGCTTATGACAGGTATCGCAAATCCGCAAACCTTCAGACCCCTGATACAACGGAAAGTTTTCAATCAATCCGCTTTGCTTCTTGCCGCAAATACAACAAGTTATAACCATAAGAACACTCCTTAATCAAAGTTTTTTCTTGAGTTCTATCACTTCATTTATAAGCAAACTGAGCTTATTTGACATTTCAACAAAAAGCATAGATACCGAAACAATCGTAAGACCTATAAGGAAACCCGCGACGCCGCCAAATATTCCTGCTAACGGCTCTCCGGCAACAAGACCCGGAACCACGCCAATAATAATCGAGCCTATCAACACAAGAACATTGATGAACTTTATAAACGAAGCCCAGGCTCCTAAACCAACATGTTGATTATCGTTAGCATTATTTACTCTGACTGTCTGTGTGCCACTTTTGATAAGACCATACGAGGAACGAAACCATTCCTTTCCCTGAATAAACTGGTACGAACAGTCACTGCAGAGATGAACTTCAGCAGCCTGACCATTTTGCAAGACACCATTCATTTTGTAAATTTCACTTCTGTTTTTCTGACAATGTTCACATCTAGGCATTATTTTTCCCCCCTAATATTTCGTATGCTGATCTTTAACACAATTATAGTCAAGAATTATGCTAAAGTCAAGAAAAAATCTTATCTTTAACATATTTCGGGGTGGAAGCTATGAAGATCTATGATTATAACGGCAAAAAGAACATCTGCGGTGACAGGGTGCGCGAGGCAAGACAAAAGCAGCGTATGTCGCAAAGCGACCTTGCAGCAAAACTTCAGGTTAACGGTATCATCCTTGAACGGGACAGCATCAGCCGCATTGAATCCGGTACTCGCTTTGTTGCTGATTATGAATTACTTGTTTTAGCAAAGGTTCTGAATGTTGATGTTTATTGGCTTCTTTCTACAGAGGCCTGACAAACCAACGACAGAGACGGCAAATAATATTGTATCAAATACTTGCAATTTATCGCAGTTTGTCTTATAATTTTATCGGTTAAAAAATCAAATAATTTGACGGAGGTTTTTCGAAATGAAAAAAGAAGTTTTAGTTGAAACATCTGCACGTCACGTTCACGTTTCAAAGGCAGACCTTGAGACACTTTTCGGTGCAGGTTACGAATTGACAAAGAAAAAGGATCTTTCACAGCCCGGTCAGTTTGCTTGTGAAGAGAGAGTTCAGGTTATCGGTCCTAAGGGCAGTTTCCCCGCTGTTTCAATCCTTGGCCCCACACGTCCTGAAACTCAGCTTGAGCTTTCAGCTTCTGATGCTCGTTCAATCGGCATTGTAGCCCCCTGTCGTGAATCAGGTGACGTTGCAGGCAGCGGTGCTTGCAAGCTTGTAGGTCCTAAGGGTGAGGTTGAACTCGGTGAGGGCGCAATCGTTGCAAAGCGTCACATCCATGCAACTCCCGACGATGCTGAGAAGTACGGTCTTGAGGACAAGCAGGTTGTTAACGTTAAGATCGAGTCTGACGGACGTTCACTTATCTTCTGTGACGTTATCGTTCGTGTTAACCCGAACTATGCTCTTGCAATGCACATCGATACAGACGAATCAAACGCTGCATTTGCAAAGCCCGGCATGATGGGCGAAATCATCGCTGAATAATTACTGAATAAAAAAATCAAGGAACCCGGAGAAATCCGAGTTCCTTTTTATTTGACCGAAACGGTGACAACTCCCGTTACCTCACCCTGCATTACGTCATTCTTATACGCCTGTGCGGAGTAGGAGCATCTGTATTCGCCTTCTCTGACGATCGTTGACAGCTTATCTTTTTCAAGACACTGACCCGGTTTAATCATCGGGGAAGTGTAAAGCATTTCTCCCTGCGAATTATAAATCACAAACTGCAGGTCATACTCACAGCTTGCAGGATTTTCAAGCATTACGTCGCCAAGCGAATACGGACTATCAAAGACAATCTTTTTATTTATAAGATAACGTATTTCGCCCTCAGGGACATCGGTAATGTGCAGACTCTCGTCTACTCCCGACAGGACACCGTCTGTCACCTGTCCGTTACCTGCAAGTGCGAGCCGTATGCCCGGCAATGCCTGAGACAACGCAACTGCAGACAGAACAATGGCAACGGCACAGACTGCGACTATTATCCATATTTTAAAATTCGGTTTTTTATCTGACATCTTCATCCACACCTACACTCAGCCTGATCCGAGCGTATTTTGTTCCAATTTTTTCGTTCGTATCTTTATCATAAGCATTGACTGCGACCTTAACATTATGCGTACCGTAAGGAACTTCTTTAAAGAGCTTCACTTCATTGATTTCCGTACCGCTTTCAAGACCGAGTGAACGGTAGAGCACCTCACCCTCAGAGTCAAAAACTGTCGCAACAAGAACACAATCATTGTCTGCAGGATTGCCGAAGCACAATTCCTCGATGACACCGTCATCGCCTACGGGTACTGATGAATTAATATAAAACTCAAACTTATTGCTACCGTGAGCATTCAGAGTCTCGATGAAAACCTCTCTCTGCTGAGAGTTGAATGCAGACTCTTTGGCAACAGATTCGCTTTCAAGCCGTCCGTTGAATTCATAATTACGTATCTCAGACGGAACGTTAATAAACGTCGCCTGAGTAAAGAAGAAAATTCCGACTGCTACAAGAACCGACGGGAGCACAACGAAGAGGAAAATTCTCATATAATTAAATGAGCCGAGGAACTCTTTGCTCGTAAAGTACAGAATTTTCTCCCAGATCTTTTTGAAAGCACCGGCTGTCTTCTTTCGCTGTGAAGAACGTTTTTCTTTGTTGAGTTTTTTCTGCTCGTTTCTCTCGTCCTTTACCTTCTGCTTTTCGCGACGTTTGCGTATATCTTCGCTCTTTTTAGCACGCTCACGCTCAGCCTTCAGCCGTTCTTCCTGCACACGTTGTGCCTGCTTTGCGGCTTCAGCTTTCTGCTTTTCGATATTCTTTTTGTCAGAGTTTACCTTCCCTGAATTAGTTGTGCCTGCGACAGACTTACCTGCCGCAGGCCTTTTTTTCTTATTAGCCATAAAAATCAACTTCCGTTATTCCCATGGAAAATTTTCGATACCCCATACCTGCGGATAACGGTTAACCTGTACCGCATCTACCTGAATGAGCAGCTTCACGCTGACACCCTCGACCATCGCAGAGGTATCAAACTCTGAAGAGTCAAACCCGGTGATAAGCTCAGCCTTTTCAAAGTCAGCCTCACCCGACATATCTTCGTCCGTATAATAAACGCTGTAATCAGCATTACGGTTATCAAACCAGAGATCAGAAAACTCATACGGGACAGCGACATCATTCTGAGCGACCGTACCGTCTGCAAGTGTCCACTGATGATTCATCGTTACACGCACGCAAGCCTTTGCACCGCTGTGAAGGACATCTGCACGGAGATTTCCGATGTAATTGACATCATCTTCATTTACGCTGAGAAGATAAAGTCCGTTCTCATCCTTATAGTCATCAGCACTGACCTTTTTATCACCGTCAAGGAAATAAACATCTGCACTGACATCAAATGAACTGATGCTGAAATTCTGAAGCAAGGATGCTCTCGTCACAAACCATGCAAAAGTCGAACCCACGACAGCGACGAGTGCTACGACAGCGACGATTATCACAACTGCTTTTTTATTAAGTTTATGTAACATCCCTGTCACCTCACTTTTTATCTTTCTGCTGCTGAGTCAACATCCTGAGTTGAAATCAAAGTAAACTCAATATCGTATGAGTCGAGAGTACCTTTGCTCTCAAGCTCTTCAGCTACTTCATCGTACTCAATCCATGATGCGATCTTCACGGTGGTGATTTCGCCCGGATTAAGAAGTACGTAGTGACCCGACTTTCCGTCTTCACCTAAGTTATAAGTATTAAGAGCCTCGTCCGTAAGCTCCGGAAGAGAAGCCTTAATAGTTTCTTTTACTCCGCGCTCAGCCGCAGTCACATCTGAGTAGAAGAACCAGCGGAAGCCTTTGCCGCTTCCTGAATTGACAGCGTTGGCATAAATCCTTGCAGGTATGGTACCTGAATTGTAAACGACGATCTCTTCGACATTTACAACTTCATCAAAGAGGACCTCCTCTTCGTCAGCAAGCTTTGTGGCAGCATCAAAAACCACTTCAGACTTTGAATTAAATGAGGTATTCACCGATAAGTCACCGAAGACGAAGCTGTCTCCGCTGTCAATGACTCCGCTGCTGTAAAACCAAGCAGATGTCGTCGACATCAAAGAAAAATATCCTGTACACAAAACCAGAATGAGTGCCATCACAACGGCAGATATTTTTCTGAGTTTACTCATCGCTGTCACCTCTTTTCTTTGACTTTATTTTTAAAACTACTGTATTTGCTGCAACAAGTACAACTGCGACCGAAACTAAAATTATCAGTCCCGTTGAACGAGAAAAATTCAGAAAAAGAATGGAAAAATAACCGAGAAGAGGTACTTTATACCACATCTTTCCGACGATTCTTTCGCCCTGTGTCGGCATGGGGTCATCTGAGTCGTTTGCATCGCCACGGGTAATCACCGTTTTTTCGGCTTCATTGACTTCGACAACTCGGTGGGTAAAGTGATACTTTCCGCCTGTCGCCTCGACCGTCACGACATCGCCGACCTGTATTTCTTCAAAAGCAACGGGTTTTACAAAAACCACATCGCCTCTTTTCAAGGTATCTGCCATACTGTTGCTCGTAACGGCATAACCCTTCGCACCTGAAATAAGATTAAATCCGACAAACACCACGGCAATCACCGTAAGTATAGCAAGAAAATTGAAAAGAACATTTCTGATACGGATTTTCACTCTTCAGCGCTCCTTATTCGCCAATAGCTGAAACGTCATAAGTGTCAATGGAAGACCATGTCACATTTTCTGCCTGCTTTGACTCAAACTTAACCTTAACATTGATCTCCTTGCCTGAGTATGAATCAGGAATATCATCCTTGTAACAAATCTTTGTGATAACGGGAATTCTGCCTACGAGAGATGAAAGGGCAGGAAGTGTATCGACAGATGAAACTGTGTCAGAGCCGTATGACTCGCCGACGTAGTAGAAGTAGCATGTGCCTCCTACATTTACATCCTTTGCCCAGGCATCTGAAGCAAACTCAACCTCGATGTCATCATCCTCGCTCGCTGAGTAAATCACCTGTCTGGGGTTTCCCGAACTGCAATTTGTATATTCGATACAGACACGTATCTGAGTGTCGGTTGTCGAATGATTTTCAAGATAAAGACTTGCAGAGTTACCGTCGAGATTTACGAGGTTGTCACCCTGCATAATTATCGTTTTTTCCGAAGTGATCAGGTCTGAAAGATTTGCGGAAAATACATTGCTGACAAGAGAAACCGAAATGTTTTGATCACGCTTTTCTGACGAAGCAAACCAGGCATATGAAGTACCGGACACCATAAGACCCAGCACTACGGCCAAAGAAGTTACAAATAATATTAATCTTTTAGCCATACTTCCTCTTCCTTTCCGCTAAAAATAATTCTATCTCAACTGCCGCCCAGGCAAGATACACAACAGCAACTATTATCTTGACTGCCGTGTGTTTAAACGCCTCTGCGACATATCCGAGATAAGGGACCGAAATCCTGACCTTTCCCACGGCAAGTGCCGCCGACGTAGGCTCAAGGTCCTCGATCTCATTGGCATCGCCTTTTGTCTCAAACTGACGGTCAACGCTGTCGACCGAAACTATTCTGTGAGTAAAACTTTTCTTTTGTACTTTATCTGTAAAAGTGACGATATCGCCAACTTCATAATCTTCAAAATTACTGCAGGGTTCTACGTAAACCATGCTGCCTTCTTTGATTGTCGGTTCCATACTTCCCGTTTTTATGGCAAATGTCTTATAGCCAAGCACCGATGGAAACCACACTATGCCTATAAGAACAAGTGAGAAGAACAAAACAATCGCCGTAAGCATGGCACTAATTTTTTTCTTCGGGGATGTCATTGTCATCTTCCTTCTTGCGGAATTTACTTTCAGCAATCAAGCTGACAAGATTTACGGCCTCACCGAAAGTAATAAAAATCAACGGAAGGACTATCACGAAGAAAATAACATTAGGATTCTGAAAAACTCCTATAACCGAACCGCTTACCGTTCCGAGATTATAAACAACCTTGCCGACTATCTGCGACGGCCAGACCTTATGCTTGTCGACTTCGCTGTTATTATCACCCTTTGTCGTAAAGTAAGGAGCATTGTCATCTCCACCGTATTCAATATTTACGATACGGTGAGTGTTTACCTCTCCTGATATATCCTGATCCATTGAATAAAAGCTGATCACATCACCGACTTTAAGCTCATTTACGTCGGTTTTCTTTGTTATGACTACCGTGCCTATTTCATACTCAGGAATCATACTTCCTGTCTTGACCTGCAGAACGCTGAAACCGAAGACGCTCGGCACCTCGCCTGCAGAGGCATTCAGCACAGAAACAAAAATAACCAATCCGAAAATAAAAATTACGGCCGACAAAACAACCATTATTCTGCTGAAAATCTTCTTCGCCTTTTTCATATTTTATCCGATACGCTGAGCACTGATACTTATGCTTCCGAGAGAAGATTCAAGTCCGCCAAGTGATGCGGGAGCATCCTCTGAAAGTCCGATTTCATAGTAAATGGCAAATTTATCTCCCGTTGTTTTCTGATAACTTGCAAGAGAAAGAGCACTGAAAATAGTTCCGTCATTAAGCTCAGAAAGAGGAACATAATTATCACCGGAGGATGCAAGCAAAACTCCGTTAATATAACTGACATCACCTGTAGCAGATGTTCTCTTCTTCAGCGAATAAGCGGAGTACTTTATACAGACGTAGTCTGCAAGCTCTTCCGGTATATCTTCGGGTATACCTTCGATTTTAAAACTCATCTTAAGCTTATCTGCTGTCTTTGTGGTTATCACAAACTTATACTTATTAAATTCGCCCGGAGTAAAATTCTCCAATTCAATATCTCCCGGCAAAGGCTGATATACATTGCTTTCATCCATCTCATAGAATTCTACGCTGAGAGCATCACCGCTGATCACAGCTTTATACTGGTCAAGATTGGTCTTGAAATTAGTAGTAAACCATGCAAATGAAACAGCAACAAGAGTAAGGGCTGATGCCACAACCATTATTATGTTTTTAATAAAACCTGAACGCTTTTTCATGCAACACCAACCCCCTTTCGTTTATTTTCCTATGGCACTCCAGATACTTCTCAGACCCCACTGCTCAGCTTCGCTTCTGAGAGTAAGTGTGAGTGAGATACGCTCTGAACCGTCTGTGTTTACAAGCACACCTTCATTTGCGGCATCCTGAGTTGTGAGTGTTTCTGAGTTTTCATTCACGGCCACTACGTCGAATGTGTAGCCCTCAGGCAGGTGCATATTCACATAAAGACCACCGTCAGCAACAGTAACTGCTGCAAGTGACTTAGGCTGTGAAGCCGCTGTAGTAAAGAAGTCAAACGAAGAAGCATCTTCGCCTGATTTTGTTTTGAGCATTACACCGAGAAGTTCATCTGAAAGATCTGAATTCTCTGCGACTGCTACTGCACAGCTGACCTGAACCGCTGATGAGCTGACAGGATTCATATAACGAACGATTTCGTTCTTCGCATCCGCATAGTCAGCTGAAGCTGTAAGTGTGAGCTTCACTCCTGAAGTCTTGTCAAGAAGTACCTCGTTTGAATTAACCTCACTGTCAGCAACTATATCAGTATAGTTATAAGCTGTACCTGCACTTAAACCTGCGACAAATCTTATTGTCATAGCAGAGAACTCGACACCTGTCACAAACTTAGCAGAGCCGCCGTCAGCAAGTGCTTCGGGAACAGGATATCCGCCGAGCGAAACAAATCCGTCAATCTTTTCTGCCACGAGATCCTCAGTAGCAAGACGTACAAGTGAGCTTTCATCCGTGTCGCAATCTGTAAAGACTTCGTCACGTGCCGTGCTTGAGTCATAGTAACCGTTTGCAAGTACGGTCATATCATCGAGAATACCTGCGAGGTTGCCTGACTTACCGTCAGACTCAACCATATTTGCAAATATTACACTATCTATTTTACTGTAGGAAGCTTCTCCGACGATACCGCCTGCAGTATTTCCTACAAGTACATAAGCAGTTGAAGTACATCTGAGTATCTCAGCATCTGAAGCCATACCGATCACACCGCCTGTTGCGAGTGACTTGTCAGCTTCGACCTTGCCGCTTGTGACACAGTCAGCGATGACTGCACCGTTTACGGCACGACCTGCGAGGATACCTGCATCCTGCTTACTTCCGTCAGCCTTAACCTGAGCGATAACGAAGCAGCTTTCAACTCTGCCGCCATCGATCGCGGCTGCGACTGCACCGACTGAGTCTGCCTGTGAATCAGACACATCAAATCCGACAAAACCGATATCGGTAAGAGTACCGCTCATTCTGCCGAAGAGGCTTGTGCCTGTGTAATCATAAAGGACAAAACCGTTACCGTTGAGATTTCCTGCGAAATCCGTTCCGCCCGCAACACCTGCAAGACTGATGTCCTGAGTAAGTGCGTAGTACTTGCCCTCATTTGAATTGTTAAGCATAAATCCGAAGTCATCAGCTGTGGAGATGAGATACGGATTTTCCTTTGTACCGCTGCCCTGAAGTGCATATTCTGAAGTGATCGGAATTGCGATTTCAAGACCGCCTGAGTATACAAAGACGAGATTTGCCGAATCCGTAACGGGAGAAGTAAGTCTCACCGCAGATTTCTGAGCATTATACTCTACGAGTCCTTCTGCATCTGAGGTGATGTCTTCAAGTGTAAATACTGTTTCACCTGCTGTGAAGGATTTATATGTTCCGTCCGCATTGTTGAGAACGATGCTGTTTTCAAGAAGCGGAGCAAACTCTGTATCAAGCTCTATTGTGTCATTAAGCGTGCCGTCAGCTCTGTATGAAAGTGAGCTAAGATCGTTGATTGTGTACTCAGTATTTGAGTAAGCGTTGAACTGCTCAGAACCGAAAGCTCCCATCGGATTCTGATATGATGAGTAGTAAACGTCTGAGAATACGTCAATCGAGCTGTTTTCATTATCAGTTGCAACAGCCTCTGAAACTTCACCGACGACTACTGCAAGTACGTCCTCACCGGTGATCTTCGCAGCTACAACAGTCTTTGTTGCAAATGAACGGGTGAGTCTGATGAATTCATCAGCAGCAGAATCAGATTTAATCTGAGCAACGATACCTGCCGAAACATCAGTACCGTAAACCTTACCGCAAACCGTAACACCATTTGTCGAGAGCTGCTTCGGACTGTCTGTACGTCCTGCCACACCACCTGCAAACTGAGCGTTGACATCCACATCTGCATAAACATTTACGATATTCGCCGGGTCAGCATTGACCGAACCGATCACACCGCCTGCAACGGTAGCTGAAACTACAGACACTTCCTTGAGTGTTGCGTTTCTTACGAGACCGTCATAGATACCTGCGACACCGCCTGCTGTCTCAACAGTTGCACTCGTTGAATCAAGAGTAGTTGAAACTGATACACAATTGAGCGTAACATCTTCAATGATCGTTGAGTCTGCCACACCTACGATACCGCCTGCAACACTTCCTGCCTGAGTCGTCATAACTTCAGCGGAGCTGACTGTTACATTTTTAATGGTAGTATCTGATGCACGACCTATAAGTACACCTGCGTTAGCTGATGCTGAGATGTGTGCATCGTTTATAATGAGGTCGCTGATGACAGCACCGTCAGTCGCACCGAAGAGACCGCCGAATGTGTTACCCTGTGTACAAAGTCCTGTAATTGAATGAATCTTACCGTCATAAAGACCTGTGAAGTGACCGTTGAATGCGACTTCAGCATTGCCGATAGTGACGATACCGTTACCTACATTGTAGAACGCTCCGCCAAACTCGTAGTCTGCCTGAGTAAGAACGATATCTTCCGCAAGTGCAAAGTATGCATTTTTATCTGCGTAGCTGACCATAGCTTCGAGGTCATAAGCGTCATAAATGAGGTACGGAAGTGCAGCCGTTCCTCTGCCCTCAAGAGGTTCGGGAACATTTGCCGAAACTCTGAACTCGACCGGAATACGTACATCGCTGTCACTGTCGAGAACATAGTATGCGATAACTGAAATATCTGCACGGCGGTTTGCCTTGAGAACTGCTGAATTTTCGTCAGATGAAACTACGCTGATTCTGTCTTCTGACTCAGAGATCCAACCCGTCTCGGCATCGAATACGAAGCCTTCAACCTGCGGGAGTCCTGAGATTTCAACAATCGTTTCATCAAATGTTGAAAGTGTGGATACAGACGGTGTGATACCGCTGTTCATATCTGTGTAGCCGCCGCTGAGCTCTGCTGACGGATAAGCGTTTACACCACCGAATGTAGAGAGGACCACTCCCCTTACTGCAGAAGCGACATTAGCTGAAGTGATTACTTCGCCCTCAATCATACCTACGATGAGTGCTGAGGAGTCAGCATTTTCTGAGTCAATCTGTGTAAATACAACACAGTCCGAAACAATCGGAGCTGAAGCAGTAAATACATTACCTGCTCTTACGATACCGATGATACCGCCGAGAGCACCGTTTCCGCTTACTTTACCGCCTGCATTCACTTCGCTGATTGTAATATTGTTTACAGCTGAGATACCTACACGGCCGAGAACACCTGCCGCTGAGACAGCATTTTCAGTCTGCGATCCGTTTACCGTAGCAAGACTCTTTGAATCTGTGATGCTGAGGATGCTGTCTGCACCTGAGCAGTCACCGACGATACCTGCTGAAACCGCACCGCCCTCAACTACCGTCTGAGCATCGACAACGGCACCGTTTACGGTTACAGTTCCCTTGACATTGTGCACACCGAGCACACCTGCCGCTACTGTATTAGCTTCTGCCGAGTTAACCGTACAAGCCTTCACATTCACACCGCTGAGAGTAAGAGAACCGTCAGCTGAAGTCTTGGCTACGATACCAGCAGAGATACCTGCTGTGATCTTTGTGTTTTCAACAGTTGCATTCTCAATTTCACCTGAGAGAACTGCTGAGATACCGCCTGCTGTATAAGCAGAGGAGATTGCAACCGTTGAAATCTCTGAATTTTTAACAGTTACATTCTTAACTGAAGCTTTGCCGCTTGTGACACCCGAAACTTCGGAAACGCCGCTGAGCTTTGCTTCGTTTACTGAGATGTCGCTCATTGCAACCTCGCCCTGAGCAAGACCTGCGACACCTGCAATATAGTTTGCGCCTTCTGCGCTGAATCCGTCAACAGTAATCTTATCAAGCTTTGCATTTGCATTAATGCGTCCTGCAAGAGCACCGACATAGCTTGACTGTGAGCTGATGACTGAGTTTTTAACTGTGATGTCTGAAACGCTGACAGTATTGTCCGTTCCGTCTGCCGAACCGAAGATAACACCTGCATAAAGATCGGTTGTAGTAACCTTTGCAGACTCGACAGTAATTCCGCTGAGAGTTGTATTGCCTGTCACCTGACCCGCAAGTACACCTGCATAACCACCTGCCGAGGTGATATCAGCGTTTACGAATCTGATATTTTTAACTGTAGCTGAGTCAAGAGCCGAGAAGAGACCTGACTTTGCATTTCCGCTGAGAGCAAGACCTGAAATCGTCTTACCGTTACCGTCAAATGTTCCGCTGAATACAGCTTCTGCCGTACCTATCGGAGCAAAGCTTTCAAGAACTGACATATCGACATCTGACTTCATAATGAAATCTGCTGTGCTGAGCTCAGCTATATTTTCGCTTACATAAGCAAGGTCATAAGCTGAAGTGATCACATATCTGCCGTTTGCATCCTTTTCAAGTCCGTTTGAAACATTGATGGTCGCAGAAAGTCCTGTCTTTGTATTTACGACAGTTACCGGGATTGACTTGACAGTCACTACGCCCTGTGCACGCTGAACTGTAAGTGAAAGCTTGCCGTCAGCAACATTGACTGAAGAGATAAGCTTTGAAGCATCACAGATAACTGTGTAATCTGCTGCGGATGACTGAGCAAAAACCTTGACTGCAGGAAGAGTAGCGGTAAATGTGCCGCCGTTTCCTGTGAAGAACGCTGCATTGCCGTCATCAAACTTCCATGCGCTGAACTGATTCTTATCAAAGCCGTTGAACGAAGCTAACTTCTGAGCCGCACCTTCAGCAGATGAAAGCGAAGTAGTGATAGCCTTTACCTTGAGATCCTTGGCTGAAACGTTGCCGAGGAATGCATATTCACCTGCGAAGTTTGCACCGCCGACATAGCCGTCAGCAACTGAAACCTTTTCGCCTGAAATCTTACCTGCAAATATCGCAGTATCTACACCGTTCACACCGTCTGCCGCAGTAATGTCTGCCACAGCACCGCTGTGTGTAACAGTAACGTTATCACCGTCAATGATACCTGCGAGTGTACCGACAGCTGAAGTCTTATCAGCTGTGATGACGATATCACCCTTGACCTGAGCAGAGTCGATAACTGTGCCGTCACCGATTCGGTTAAAGAGGATACCTGTACCGTTTGCCGATGCTCTGAGTGCAATATCCTCAGCCATTGCAACGCGTACATTGCTGATCTTTGCATTTACAGCATTGCCGAATACAGCTGTAGTAATGTCTGAAGTAACGATAACATTTACATTCTTAACAGTACCGTAAACAGCCTTTGCAAGCGGTTTTGCTGTGTTGATCGTAAATCCTTTACCGTCAACTGTTCCCTTGATTGAGGAAACGTATGAGTTAACTGAAATGTCGTTTGCGAGAACGATATTCATTTCAGGAGCATATCTTAAGAGATTGAAATCGTTTGCAGTCTTGACAACAAACGGATTTGCTGATGAGCCGTCGCCCTTTGCATCAGCTGCTACTGTGAGAAGATCCACACGGAAATACTGCTTGAGAGTATTGCCTGCAGATGAACCAACGTTAGCAGGAAGCATAATCTTTGCATAATAGGTCGCATAAGCAGCCTTATTTGCAGCCTTTGCAGTTACTGAAACTGCAGTATCAGTATTTTCATACTCGATGCCTTCACCCTTAACGGTAAATGCACCGTCAAGCTCAAATGTAGCCTTGCCCCACTTTGAAGCCTTTACGTCATTTGCAGAAAGTACAGCCTTCTTGCCTTCCGGAATGATGATGAATCCGCGTGACGAAAGCTCGTTCACACCGCAGCCGAAGTCGCCTGCAGCAGTATCCTTCTTGCTGACGTCGCCCGACCAGTAGCAGTCCTTGATCATCTCATCAGTACCGTCAGAACCGATAACTCCGCAAGCTGATACCGCACCAGAGAATGAGACAAGTGAATAGTTATTTGTAAGAGTTGATGTAGCCTCAGCACCTGAACCCTTGACAGCTTTACCGACGATGCCGCCTGCTGAATCTGCAGATTTACCGCCTACGACGTTACCTGAAGATACGCTGTTAAGAACAGAGCCTGAGTTTGCACCTGCGATACCGCCGTAAACTACTGCTGACTCTGACTCAGGTATAAACATACCTACATTGATTGCAGAAGCGTTTGTAACGGTACCACGGTTAAGACCTGCAACTGCACCTGCATTACCTGTTGCAGAGATAGTATGATTCTCAGCCGAAGCTGCACTGATATTGGTATGAGATCCGCGTACAGTTACATCTGAAACTGTACCGTAGTTTTCAGCTGCGATAAACGCAGCATTCTGTGCCTTAGTAGCTGAGAGTACGGGATGCGAAACCGTAACGGCAGAAATTACACCCCTATTCTCAGTCGCTACGAGAGCGATGTCAGACATCTGAGCTGATGTTGACTTGACAACAGGCTTCTCAATCTTAAGGTTTCTGACAGCTGACTTTTCATTGATAACTCCGAAAATTGAAGCTTCGTCACCTGATGTAATCTCAACGTTGAGACCCTTGAGTGAGTGACCGTTACCGTCGAAGATGATGAAGACATTTCCGCCTGCAGAAGCGAGAGTCTTATCAATTCCGATAAGTGAACCGCCGTTCTTTGCAAAGTCATTACCGCTTACACCTGAAAGGTCGATGTCTGCTGTAAGAACAAAGTACTTGTCAGCACTTGCTGTATTGTTTACCTTGCCACCGATTGAAAGGAACTGCTCAACTGTAGAAATCTTGTACGGTGAGTCCTTAGTGCCGTCTCCTTCATCGATTACGACAATCGCTCCACCCTCCTGCTCAACTGAAGGTGTGCTGATCTCGCCGCCTTCCTGAACGACTGTGGATGTGGAGGTTTCAGTCTGTGTGGAGGAAGTTGAAGGTGCAGCAGAAGACTCACTGACGTCATACGCCAGCGATGAAACTATTCCGGTCGATGTCAAGAGCATAGTGATGCTCAGGAGCATAACCGCAACCTGTTCAAATCTCCTTCTAAACATACTTTCGTTTCCTCCGAAACCGTTTTAACGGTGAATTTAATGATTAATCAGCTTTCTTCTGAGATTTTTTCTCTTTGAGAGCCTTTTCCTTTGCCTTAGCTTTTTCACGGGCAAGTCTTTCCTGCTCCTTAGCCTTGGCTTTAGCCTTTTCACGGGCTATTCTTTCTTTTTCTCTTGCCTTTTCTTTGGCAATGCGCTCCTGCTCTTTGATTCGTTCACGGGCAATGCGTTCCTTTTCCTTCGCTTTTTCTTTAGCGATACGGTCTTTCTCCGCCTGAACCGCTTTCATCTTTGCAAGACGCTCTTTTTCTTTAAGCTTAGCTTTTTCTTTGTCTGCCTTCATCTTCTCGGCAGCTTTTTCCTTAGCTACTCTCTCTTTTTCCTTAGCTTTTTCTTTAGCTATGCGATCTTTTTCAGCCTGTGCAGCCTTTTCTTTTGCGAGGCGTTCTTTCTCTTTTGCCTTCTCTGCATCAGCCTTTGCCTTTGCTTTTTCAGCTGCGAGAGCCTTAGCTGCTCTTTCTTTTTCCTTTGCCTTTTCACGGGCAACTCTTTCTTTTTCAGCCTGAGCCGCTTTTTCCTTAGCTATGCGCTCCTTCTCACGGAGCTTCGCTGCACGTTCTTTAGCTTTAGCTTTTTCAAGAGCAAGAGCTTTTGCTGCTCTTTCCTTTTCCTTAGCCTTGGCCTTTGCAGCTTTTTTCTTTTCAATGAGAGCCAGACGCTTTGCCTCTTCTCTTGCTTTACGCTCTTCCTCACGCTGCTTTTCTCTCGCGATACGAGCCTCTTCCTGAGCCTGAAGCTTTGCAGCTCTCTCTTTTTCTCTGAGAAGTCTTGCCTTCTCCTTCTCTTTTTCGATACGGAGACGTTCCTTCTCTCTCTCTCTTGCAAGACGAGCCTTTTCTCTCTCTTTTCTTGCTCTCTCCTTGGCAAGTGCAAGTTCTTTTTCTTTTCTTGCCTTTTCTCTTGCCTTCTCTCTTGCAATGCGTTCCTTTTCCTTCTGCTTTGCAAGACGTTCTCTTTCTTTTTCTCTTGCTATGCGGCGACGCTCCATCTCTTTTTCGTGAGCAATCTTTGCCTTGATTTTATCTTCGATCGCCTTTTTACGTGCATTTTCAGAATCAAGAGCACGCTGGATAGCTTCCTGGATTTTCTTTTCGCCTTCCATCTTCTTCTTGCTGACACGCTTGACTTCTTCAACGAAGACACGCTGAATCTCAACGTCCTCCATATCGTAATCAAGCACAAGCTCTTCAGCAAGTCTCTTGAGAAGTTTCGGCTTTAACTTGCGACGCTTCTGCTTACCTACAGCATCCTCTGACATGGTGTTTGCTTTGAGCATCATGTAGTTGAGTGCCATCATCTGATTAAGCTGTGTTCTGTACTCGTCGCTGACCATATCGTTGGATTCCTTAACTGTAATCTCATATCCGAGGTCAGTATATGACTGAATGAACTGCCAGAGTTTAAGACAAGCTCTGAAGTTCGGGTTTTTCTGAATGGCGTTCGTTCTCATAATAGGAGGACGAACGGGAACGCAGTTCTGCAACTCTTTCATAAACGGAGAGTGTGCATACTCGTTGATAATCTTCTTGATTCTCTCGATTCTCTGGAAAGCAGTAGCGTTTTCACCTTCAAGACCTGTCGCAGTATCATCAAGCTCACCACCGCCTGACTGTGCGGAAACTTCAAGCTTATATGTAACCTTTTCACGACCGCGGTTGAAACCGCTTTCCATTTTGAGAGAAGCCATATTGTCATCATCAGAAACATTGAAGAGAACATTGTAACGAACATCAATGAATCTGATGAGATTCTGCATCAGAGTATAAACAAATCTGTTCTCATAAACCTCATAGCTCTCTTCGCGGAAAACGTTGAGAATCTGGTTCGGAGTAACGTCGTCGCCTTCAACCTTTGCAATCATATTTGTATGCTGAGCGAGGTGACGGATAGATTCGTTTGTAATCTTTCTTGCACGTTCAATGGGTACGATTTCCTCTTCCTGAACGATGAACTTACGAGGAACTCGCATAATGTTATCAAGGGGAATGATACATGCTTCAATTTCCTCAACCCATTTAAGGTCGATTTTCTTTTCAAAATATCTGTTGAATAAGGAATACTTGTTCTCACCTGTGTCGATGCAATGCTCCATAGCGTCATAGAACACGTTGTCAGTTGTAAGAGAGTTAAGGGAATCCTTATATTCAAGATATAATTCAAGATAAGATTTTTCCATGGATTATGTCCCCTTCTGAGAGTTGATAGTTTGCTTGGTATGCTGATGCTTAAATTACATAAGTCTCTTAAGAAGCTGGAGGTATTCTTTACACTCGTTCATGTTAGCCTTACCGAAGTGCTTGTTGAGGTATGTAACAAGGCCGTCGAT
>JAGBFD010000053.1 GCA_017936645.1 Clostridia bacterium | reverse complement strand
TCGCACGTGCACTTGTCAAAAAACCGAAGGTACTTTTGTGTGACGAGCCTACAGGTGCACTTGATTACGAAACCGGAATTCAGGTTCTCCGACTTATAAAACGTGCGAGCGAGATTATGAATATGACAGTTCTTATCATCACTCACAATAATGCTATTTCTCCGATTGCCGACAGAATTGTCACGATGAGAAGCGGAAAGATAAGTAAAATTGAGCTGAATGACACACCGATGCCTGTCGAAAGGATTGAATGGTAAATGAAGAAAAACCTTTTAAAGGACACTCTTCGCAGTATATCCGCAAACAGGCTGAGATTTTTGTCTATTATAGTAATTGTTGCATTAGGAATCAGCTTTTTTATAGGCATTAAGTCTTCCTCACCGGCGATGGGATATTCAGCGAATGAGTATTTCAGGGAAAACAATCTTCTTGATATCCGTATTACATCAAGGATACCGTTTACTCAGGATGATATTGAAAAAATTGAAGAGATTAAGCGTGTTGATTATGTGGTCGCTTCCAAGTACGTTGATGCCCTGGTAAGTGTGGGTGATACTGCACTGATCGATGTCAACGGTATGGAGCTGAGTTGCCGTATATCTTCATTGGATATTGAAAAAGCAAAGGCTTTCACGCAGACAGGTAAGGCGGATGATTCTTATGTCAACAGACTTGTTCTCAAAGATGGCAGATATCCCGAAAAGTCCGGAGAGTGCCTTGTTGACGCTACTGCGGTCAAAACTTATGACGGAATCGAAATCGGCTCTGTCATAAAGCTTTCTGCTGAAAATTCCAGTATCTCAGATTCGCTGAAGGTGCAGGAGCTGACGGTTGTAGGTGCTGTCGATTCACCTATGTATATCTCGACTGAGCGAGGAACTACACAGGTGGGATCAGGTTCGTTGAGCAGTTTTGTTTATGTCAGCGATGATGATTTTATTACTGATGAGATCAATGAACTTTTTCTCAAAATCAATTATGATGATATCTATGACAAGTTTTCAGCCGAATACGAGGAAATTGTTGATACTATAGCGGATGAAATTAAACTTATTTCTTCTGACTCAATGAATTCTAAGCTGTCAGATCTTAAGGTTGAGTACAGCACCAAGATTTCTGACAAACAGACCGAGATAAGTGACTATGAAAAGTCAAGTGATGTTCAGGTAGCTGAGAAGCAGAAAGAAATCGATGATTTCAAAGCTTATGTAGACAGCGAGGATGAAATTCTTACCGAAAAAAAAGAGAAGAGCGATGCACAGAAAAAACAGCTAAAATCAACTCTTGATGTTCAGACAAAAAGTCTGAATGATTTGAAGACACAGTATGAGGCAAATGTCAAAGCGTTTGACAGTCAGAGCTCAGAGATCAAAGGCTACAACGAGCTTAAGGTTATATACGATGACCTTTATGAAAAGCATACTGCGGCGAAGATAAAACTCGATGAGCTCGAAGGCCAGATGCAGTCAGATAAGGCTGATATGGAAGCAAGAAATTCTGCTTTATCAGAGGCAAAAAACAGACTCAATGATCGTGCAAACAAGATTAATACATTGAACTCTGAAATCCAGACTCTGACAGGTTCTGTGAATCAGCTCAAAAGTGAACTTGAGGATTATAATAGCAGAGTAATACCTACAATAAAAAGAGAGATAAGTAACCTCGAATCTGAAATCAAGGAGCTCGAAAATAAGGAAGAACTTACCTTCGCTGAGTCAGCGTTGCTCAAAACCAAAAAGGAAAACCTTAAGCGTAAAGAAGATGAATTGGCATCTGCTCAGAATAAGGTAACTGAAATTGAAAAAAATATAAGCTCTGCACAGGGAAGTATCTCGTCCAAAAACAGCACGCTTACAACGCTTCGTAACGACCTTAAGAATGACGAGGTAGCACTTGCTGCTGCGGAGACAGCTTATACAGGTGCTCAGTCGATTTATAACAATGCTAAAAAATCATATGAAGATGCAAAGTCTGCGTATGAAACTGACGAAGCGACTCTTCAGCGACATAAAGCGTCAATGGACAAGCTGACCTCGGGACAGACAAAACTTCTTGAACTCAGTCAGACTATAGAAAAACAAAAAAGCGAACTTGATTCGCTGAATATCGGTGTTACTCAGGCTCAGATCAGATATTCACTTTCTGTAAGAAATGCAAGCCGTGAGATTCAGAAGGAGCAGTATGACCTTGACAATGCCAAGTCACGTTACTACACTATCGACGGTGAGTTGACCAAACTCAAAGAAGATGTTGAGAAGAAAAAGTCAGCATTGGCAGCCGATCTTCGCAATCTTCAGAATACTCTCAATAATATTGACAGTATCACATGGCAGACCACTACACAGCCCCAACTCACAGGTCATTTGTCATTCAAAAAGAGTATGGATAATATTCTTTCTATGTCAAATATATTCCCCATAATCTTCTTTGTGACAGCTATGATTGCCTGTTTCGTTATTATGATGAAGAACGTCGAAGAGGGCAGGGGCTCGATCGGTCTTCTCAAGTCGTTCGGATATTCAAATTTCACGATAACCGGAAAATACATTCTGTATTCACTTCTTGCCTGGCTCGGAGGTGCTTTTGTAGGATGTGTGCTCGGCACGTGCGTTGTTCCTTCGGCAGTTTATTCTATTTATGACATCGTCTATACAGTTCCTAACGTGGGTGCACGTTTTGATCTGAAATATATTCTGATCGGGCTCGGAGTTTCTTTTGCGACGACGATGATTGCTACATTTTTTGCTGTTATACGTGAGCTCAGAATGTATCCTGCGGCACTTATGCGGCCGAAAATGATTGGCTACAGCCGTCGTTCATTGCTTGAAAAATTACCTGATTTCTGGGGAAGATTACCTTACGGTATAGTTATTCTTATCAGAACAGTCATAAGAAGCAGAAAGAGAGTTGCAGTCGGCTCTATAGCTATAGCTTGCTGCACGGCACTTATCCTTTCTTCACTTGGTCTTTATAACTCCGTTACGGATGTTTCTTCCTCACAGTACGGTGACGAAGGTATATTTGATTACGATATTCAGTTTGTACTCAACACAGAGCAGAATCCTGAAGAAAGCTCTGTGCTTGACAGTATCAGAAACGATGAACTTGTAACTGCTGCTATGCTTATTTCTAATGTATCTATGATTGTTTCTTCAGAAGAAGTGGGTTCCTGTGATAGTGTTCACGTGGTAGTTCCTGCCGATACTCAGAATATCGCAAGTTATATCAATCTTGAAATCATTGAGGGTTCGGCAGACCTTTCTCAGAAAGGAATAGTTCTTTCGCAGAAGCTTGCACAGAATCTCAATGTAAATGCAGGCGATACGATTTATCTGACTGATTCGGACGATGCGGTTCATTCAGTACAGGTGACAGGTGTAGTGAAAAACTATGTCGATCATTATGCTTACGTTTCTCCGGAAACTTATGAAGAAGTGTTCTTCAAAGCTCCGCAGTACAAGTATCTTGTCTGTACTCTTAAAGACTATCTCAGCGACAGCGAGATTTCAGACTTTGCAGCTGAGTATCTGAAGACCGAAGATGTCGCAGGTGCGGCTACTGCACAGGCTATGCTTCGTACGGCGGATACCGCCATCAATCAGGTTACGGTTCTGGTTATCCTTTTTGTGCTGTCTGCGTGTCTTCTTGCGATGATAGTTATGTACACCACTTCAAATGTCAATATAAGTGAACGCACACATGAGATTGCAAACATCAAGGTTATCGGTTTCAGCGACGGCGAAGTACTGCTTTACATCATACGTGAAAATCTTGTGTCTACGCTGATAGGTACGCTTATCGGACTCGCAGGCGGTGTTTTCCTTCACAAGGTTCTTGTGAATCTTATATCGGTTGATACCGTTCTGTACGGAAGTGACATCGCGTGGTGGAGCTTCTTTGTTGCTGCGTTGATTATATGGTGTGTTGCGGCTTTGGCTTCATTACCTATTCTTTTGAAAATCAACAAAGTCAGAATGGCAGAAACACTCAAATCAGTTGAATAATCAGGTTCTCCGCTCCGTATAATTCCGGGGTGGAGAATTTATTTTTTGTTCATACTTTTATATTGCATTATCTGATGAAATATTGTATAATTTATTAGTTATAAAATTATAAAGAGAGGTGTCGCTTTTGAGCACCGTTATGTCTTCTGAAAGCTACTTCGTTTCATCCGAAGAGTTGGAGAAACAAAAAGAATATACGGCACTTGCGGCTTCACTTTTATCCGTACAGCTTGACCACAGACCGCTTGCTTTCGTGCACACCTACGGCTGTCAGGGAAATGTATCTGACGGTGAGAGAATAAAGGGTATACTTGCAGAAATGGGCTACGGTTTTACTGATAAAGAAGAAAATGCCGATCTAATACTTTACAATACCTGCGCTATCCGTGAACACGCTGAGGACAGAATTTACGGCAACGTAGGAGCTATCAAAAAGTATAAGAAATCAAACCCTAATCTCATCATCGCTTTGTGCGGATGCATGATGCAGCAGCAGAGGGTTGCCGAAAAGATTAGAAAAAGCTACCCGTTTGTCAATCTTGTTTTCGGCACTCACGTTATCCATAAGATTCCTGAACTGATTTACCGTCATCTGCGTACGGGCAAGCGTGTATTTTCCTGCGACGATTCAGACGGAGTTATCGCTGAAAATCTTCCCGTAAGACGTGACGGAAATATCAAAGGATGGCTTCCGATAATGTATGGCTGTAATAATTTCTGCAGCTATTGCATTGTTCCTTACGTAAGAGGACGTGAGAGAAGCCGAAGACCCGAGGATGTTATTGCAGAGGCAAAAGAGCTCATTGCAATGGGTTGTAAGGATATAACACTTCTTGGTCAGAATGTCAATTCCTACGGAAAAAGCCTTGATTGTGATATTAATTTTTCTAAGCTTTTACAGCAGATAAATGACCTTGAAGGTGACTTCATTATCCGATTTATGACCTCGCATCCAAAGGATTGTACGAAGGAACTGCTTGACACTATGGCCCGTTGCGACAAAGTCGCGAAGCACCTGCATCTGCCGTTCCAAAGCGGCAACAACCGTGTACTCAGAGAGATGAACAGAGGATATACGAGAGAGCAGTATCTTGAGCTTGCAGATTATGCACGTAAGGTTATGCCGGGACTTTCTATGACGAGTGATGTCATTGTAGGCTTCCCCGGTGAAACGTATGAAGAGTTCAGGGATACACTTACTCTTATAGATGAAGTTAAATTCACTTCGCTTTATACCTTCATCTTTTCTTCAAGACCGGGTACAAAGGCCGCTTCTATGCCCGATCCTGTATCACGTGAAGAAAAGGGTATATGGTTCAAGGAGCTTACGGATCTGCAGGAAAAAATTGCGGGTGAACGTACTGCAAATATGAAAGGTAAAACCTACACCGTGCTTTGTGAAGGCTATGCAAAAGAGGGTGTACTCAACGGAAGAACTCAGGGCAACATAATGATTGAATTCCCCGAAGTTTCCGGAAAAGAACTTATAGGCAAGTTCTGTGATGTAAAAGTCACAGATCCGCTTACGTGGATAGTACGCGGTGAGCTTGCGGAATAATCAACGGTTATAATTTTAATTATTATAAAATTTATTTTAAGGAGATTTTTAAAATGGACGTAATTGAAATCACAAGACAGCTTGGTGCTGCAATTCAGCAGGATGAGCGTTACATCGCTTTCCACGAGGCAAGAAAGGTGAATGAAGCTGACACAGATCTCAACGATCTTATCAATAAGATTCAGCTCATCCATATGTCTTATCAGCACGAGGCTGCAAAGGACGATGCAAACGAAGAGAAGCTTCAGGCATATGACAAGGAGTTCTCAGAGGTTTACGCAGCAGTAATGGCAAACGAGAATATGCAGAAGTACGAGGCAGCAAGAAAGGCTGTTGACGATATGATGAACTATCTCACACAGATTCTTGCAATGTGCGTTCAGGGTGAGGATCCTGCAACATGCGATCC
>JAGBFD010000052.1 GCA_017936645.1 Clostridia bacterium | reverse complement strand
CTGACAGAAAAAGGTTGGCTTCAGGCTGAAGCCGTAGGAAAAAGGATGGCGAAGCTTGGCGTGGACAAAATTTTTGCCTCGCCGATACTCCGTGCTCAGCAAACGGCAGAGCCTGCCTGCAGACTGCTCGGCATTGAAAAACAGACTGAGGAGTGGGCACACGAAATAGGTGACGAAAGGCTGACTCCGTTTCCTGACGGTGAGATGAAGTCCATTTCATTTGTCCAGAACACATATTACAGACAAAACGGCAATATTGACCTGCCCTTTGACAAGGCTTACGAATGCGACGGAATCAAACAGTCTGAAATGAAAAAGGCTGTGGATTACATCGAAAAAAACGGCAACGATTTCCTCGAAAGACTTGGTTATAGGGAAGAGGGTGGAGTTTACCGTATCCTGAAAGAAAATAACGAAAAGGTCGCTTTGTTCTGCCACGCGGCATTTGCGAGAGCGTGGGTTTCAGTCTTGCTGCATATACCGTTGCACATTATGTGGTCAGGTTTTGATTACGACTTCACAGGTGTTACAGTTATCGAGTTTCAGAATAATGAAAACGGACTGACAGCTCCAAAGTGTCTGCACTATGCGGATATGTCGCACCTCTATGCAGAAGGAATCGACGATTCAGTAAATGATATTTCGCAGATGTAAAAATAAAGCAGTGTCCTAACGAAAAATTAAGACACTGCTGATTTTATTTCTGATAAAGATGATCAGATTCCCATTTTAATGGATTCCCGTCAATGTATTCCCATTTTTCATTGTAATCTTCCTGACTGCGGATTATGTGGTCATATGACCGTTCTTGCCAAATATTATAACCATATTTCTTGTTGCAAAACCTTTTAAATGTGCTGATGAAACTTGAAACAACGGAGTTCGTAGGGACGGGCGTCCTCGACCGTCCGTTTGATGTGGGCTTTATTGTAAGCAAAAGATGTATGTGGTTCGGCATAATTACGTATTTATCGACAGAAACATTATCATAAAAATCCGACATAAAACGCAGTTGATTGTCAGCGATTTTTCCAAACAAAGTTAATACGTTTTTCGGACGGTCGAGGACGCCCGTCCCTACGCGGATATGTGACAATAATTCTTTTCTGTTGCGGGTACAGATAGTAATGAAATATGTGCCCGGAGTGTTGTAATCGTAATCCTTCAGGCGAATTGGTTGCTTATTCGGAAGATGTTTTGTATCCATAAAAAGTCAATTATACTTCGGCATCCAGTCACCGTGAACTTCGATGAGTTCATCGACCATTTTAACGATATCATCAATGCTGAGTTCTGAGCCTGTATGCGGGTCGAGCATTGCTGCCTGATAGATATGATCCTTTTTCTTTGTAACGGCAGCCTCGATTGTAAGGAGCTGAGCGTTGATGTTTGTCATATTCATCGCTGCGAGCTGAACGGGAAGTTTGCCCATATGGCAGGGTGTGACACCGCTGGAGTCAACAAGGCACGGAACTTCAACGCAGGCATCTGCAGGAAGGTTGTCGATAAGGCCTGTGTTAAGCACGTTACCGCCGATCTTGTAAGGGTTATTTGTAACCATTGCTTCCATGATGTATGAAGCGTATTCCTTTGAACGTGTGTGCGTTACCTGACCGTTTGCGAGGATTTCGTCTCTCTGCTTTGCCCAGTTTGCGATCTGCTCGATGCAACGACGCGGATACTCGTCAAGAGGGATGTTGTAGTCAGCGATGAGGTTCGGATACTTGTCCTTGATGTAGAACATATTGTATTCCGAGTTGTGTTCGCTTGACTCTGTGCAGTAGTAGCCCAGACGTTTGATATATTCAAAACGAACCATATCGTGATGCTTGTCTTCTTTTTTGTCTGAAGCGAGAGCTTTTGCATTGATCTCAAGAGCACGGCGTCGTATTTCGGGATAAAGGTCATTGCCCTGTTTGTCGTGAATTTCAAGAAGCCACGCCATATGGTTGATACCTGCTATTCTGTCGTAGAAATTGTCCTCACCGACTTCTTCAAGCATACCTACGTGATCAAGCAAATCCCTTGCACAGCTCTGAACGCTGTGGCAAAGACCAACAGTTTTGATACCTGTGTAGCGTGTCATATAGCCTGTGAGAATCGCCATCGGATTCGTGTAGTTGAGGAACCATGCATCGGGGCAGACCTCCTGCATATCGTGTGCAAAATCCTCAAGCACGGGGATGGTACGGAGACCGCGCATAATGCCGCCGATGCCGAGTGTGTCAGCGATGGTCTGACGAAGTCCGTACTTTTTCGGGATTTCGAAGTCAGTGATTGTACAGGGATCGTAGAGACCAACCTGAATTGCATTGACGACGAAGTTTGCACCGCGGAGTGCATCCTTACGGTTTTCAACGCCAAGGTAAGTTGTGATCTTTGCCCTTGAATTGTTTACATTCTTATTGATAGCCCTGAGGATTATTTCAGAGTCTTCAAGACGCTGTTTGTCTATGTCGTAAAGTGCAATTTCTGCTTCGCACAAAGCAGGGGTACACATACAGTCACCGAGAACGTTTCTTGCGAAAACGGTGCTTCCTGCACCCATAAATGTAATTTTCATAGGATTGACACTCCTTTTTTCTTGATGATTTCAGTATAGATTTTTGCAAAGCCTTTGTCAATAAATCGAATGTATTTTCAGCATTATTGACACAAAACAGGTGTCGTGTTAAACTAAAAGTACCAAAGGTTTTCAGCGATTTTTAAAGGAGGAGTCATTATGATTTTTGCTAACCATGCTCACGTTTTCCCTGAGGATATAAAGCCCGCAGGCTCTATAGATAATCTCAAACGCCTTATGAACGATTGCGGGATAGACAAGTGTGTCTGCTTCGCTCCGTTTCCTGACAGATTTGAGGAATCTTCACGTACAGATACACCGAACGAGTGGCTTGCCAAGGCAATAAAAAATGACCCTGATCTCTATGGGTTTGGTACGGTTGATTTTACAAAAAATCTTCGTGACGAAGTGGACAGGATCGCTGATTTCGGCTTTAAGGGAATCAAGATGCATCCGCCTTATCAGGAGTTTGACATCGACGGAGAGGATGCGTTCAAGGTCTATGAGAGGGCAGAGGAGCTTGGACTTTTTATATCTTTCCATTGCGGAATGCATTGGCACAGACTCAAGGGTGTACGTCCGATTCTTTATGATGAGGTAGGCTGGTTTTTCCCGAAGCTCCGTTTCAGCCTTGAACACCTCGGCGGTTATCATTTCTTTAATGAAAGCCTCGCTGTAATGTGTAACAATTCAAGGGGTGACATCCATCCGAGGGTTTTTGCGGGTTGGACATCGGTCAGCGACCGTGACGGCAAGGATGAGTGGACTCTCACAAATGAACAGCTTGAAACGATTGTGTTCCAGACGGATGATGAAAGCTCAATTTTCGGTCTTGATTTCCCGTTCAAGGATGCTGATTACATTAACTATGAAATCCAAAGATACAAGAGCCTGAATATATCTGATGCCGCCAAAGAAAATATCCTGGGCGGTACGCTCAAAAAGGTACTTGGAGTTTAAAATATATATAAAATGCCGGTAGAAGAAATCTATCGGCATTTTATTTTAATTCTTGTTCAATGCTAATGAATTTTTCGGTATCAAAGAATTCTACGATAGAGACATTAAGACCGTCGCAAAGTTTTTTGATTGTGACAATACCCGGGTTTTTACTCTCTCCGTTAAGAATACTTTTGACTGTTGATTGTGACACACCGGAAAGATAACTCAGAGCATTGGGTGTGATTTCTCTTTCCTTGCAAAGCTCATAAATCCGTTCTACAACCAAATCATATATACCCATAGTAAACCTCGAAAATGAAAATTATGAATTAATGATATATCACTAATGTGGTAAATGTTAGTGAAATATCACTTAAGGCTTCTTTGTCTTTATATAGTTTTATGTTGTTATAAGGCAGTTATTAGTGATATATCACTAATAACTGCCTTGCGAGCTCAAAGAAATTCGTTTAATTTATTGTATTTATGACAGTAAAATATCACAAAAAAGAAACAAACAGGGTATATACTAATGTTAGTGATAAATCACTAACACGTACGAGAAAAGTTTGAATTTCCTGATTAGAGCAGCTTTTTGCACTTACATTCTTTGAAATCTTTCACAACCTTATCTGTAAAACTATATCTTTGGGTGGCAAATAAAGTATATGTTGTCAAAATCAAACAGCCTTGTTGACCGTTCGTGTTTAAAAATTAACCTTTTATGTAAAAAACTGCATTTCTGTGTGCTCATACGCTATTTTATAGACAGAAAGAAAACCTAAGGGGATGGTCAGAATGGTTCAGGTATAAAAGTATTTTGAGAACAGTTAAAGAAAGATTAAAGAAAAGGTTTAAGATAAAGGAGGCATTTTTATGAAAAAAAGATTTATAGCAGCATTGTTAGTTGCGGTTATGACTTTGTCTGTGGCACCGTTAGAACGCTTTGCTAAACTCGATTTGCTGTCACCCATAGATTTATCGATCAACGCAAGTGCAGCATCCAATGTTGATACGATATATAATTTTCTGAAATCGGAAGTAGGTCTTAATTCCGCAGCGGCTTGCGGAGTTCTCGCAAATATTCAGTATGAATCCGGCTTCAATCCTACAGCGTATAACCCGAATGACAATGGCGGTCCTAGCTACGGAATCTGTCAGTGGCACGATGGCAACGGATGTACTAACTTTACAAAGTTAAAAGATTGGTGCACGGCTAACGGATATGATTACACGAAGTTGGATGCTCAGTTAAGATATCTGAAGTACAGTCTTAATAAAGACTTCAAGGGTCTTTTAACCTGTCTTAAGTCTGTTCGTAATAACGCTGAAGGTGCATACTGTGCAGCATACGCATGGTGCTTCTATTATGAAAAACCATCAAATAAAGTCAATAAGGGTATAGACCGTGGCAACTTAGCTAAAACAACTTATTGGGATAAATATAAATCAGGCACAATAGCTGCTGATTATGCAAAAGTTACAAAGGGAGATTATAAACTTAAAAATGCATACAACGGCAAATATCTCGAAGTTGCAGGCGGTACGGATGCAAACAAAACAAATATTCAGGTTGGAACAGTTGTAAATAGTACAAAGCAGAAGTTTAATGTTTCGGCAGCATCAACAGGATACAAAATGAGACCTTTGAGTTCGTCAGCACGTCTTGTAAATGCGTGGGATACACATCCACAGAATGGTTCGAATGTAAATATTTATGATAATTGCAATGAACTTTCGCAGTGGTGGTATTTTGAAAAGGTAAGCGGTGGATATGTTATCCGTCTTGCATATAATTCATCACTTGTATTGACGCTGTCATCATCAGACAACGTAACGGTTACAACATACTCATCAGGCAACAAAAAGCAGATCTGGAGTCTTGAAACAGGAAGTACAGCACCGGTAACACCCAAGCCGACAGTGACAGAGGAAAACCTGTCAATGAACTATAAGAGTACGAAAGAACTCAGCGGCTTCAAATCAATCACAACTTCGAACTCTGACGTAGTTTCTGTTTCAGGCAGCACTATTTCAGCTGTAGGAACAGGTTCAGCGGATATTACTGCAACACGTGCAAACGGAGATACCTGTATATACCACGTAAAGGTTTCCTATACCTGGTGGCAGTGGATCATAGTTATCTGTCTGTTTGGTTGGACTTGGTATTGATAATGCTTAACTGACTTATGACTATAAAGAAATAAAAACGATACAAATTCAAACAAAACAGATAAAGGAGTGTTATTTATGAAAAAAATGAAGTCCGTTTTGTCTATCTTATTGATTATTGCGATGATGACAGTTTTCGCACCGATGACCAAGGCGGCAACATTGACTGAAAGTCAGTTTGCAAATAAGATCTCGCAATTAAAGAGTGTGTACAAACAAGGAGAATATTGGAACGAATACAACAGTTGTAAATCTAACGGAACCGGTCAGATAAGATGTTCGGGAAGTGCGGACGGTAAAACTTGCGTAGCTCGTGGTTATTGTGGCGGTTCGAGCGGAGCAGGCTGCACTTGCAAATGCGGTACGTATTACGAAAATGGAGTAGCTATGGCATGGCAGTGTATGGGGTTTGCACATAAAATGGGTTACGAAGTTTTCGGTGATTATCTTTCGAGTTCAGCATGGGAAAAGAGTTCTTCTTTAGGAACAATTTATGCCGGTGATATTATAAGAATAAAAAATCGACACTCCATTTTTGTAATTAAAGTGGTTGGCGAAACAGTCTATTATGCAGATTGCAACAGGACAGGTCCTTGTCAAGTCGATTGGACCGGAAGTTACACAAAGAGTCAGATTGCATCGTTCTTTAATTACAAGCATCACCACAAAGGAAATACTTTGACCGGAAACGGTTCAAGTTCTGCGGTGGATGTGAACTATACCTCAATCACAAAAGGTAACTACACGCTCAAAAACGCATACAACGGTAAGCTTCTTGAGGTAGCCGGTGGTGTGGATGCAGACAAGACAAATATTCAGGTTGCAGCAGCAGCTAACAGCGCAAAGCAGAGATTTTATATCTCGCCCGCATCTACAGGATACAAGATGAGACCGTTGAGCTCTTCATCACGTCTTGTCAACGCTTGGGGTTCAGCTCCTGCGAACGGTGCAAATGTTAACATTTACAAGGATTGCAACGAAAATTCACAGTGGTGGTATTTTGAAAAAGTAAGCGGTGGATATGTTATCCGTCTTGCATATAATTCATCACTCGTATTGACGCTGTCATCATCAGACAACGTAACGGTTACGACATACTCATCAGGCAACAAAAAGCAGATCTGGACTCTTGAAGCTGTCGCTAATCCTAAGCCACCGAAACCCACCACGACAGAAGAAAACCTGTCAATGAACTATAAGAGCACGAAGGAACTCAGCGGTTTCAAATCAATTACAACTTCGAACTCAGACGTAGTTTCTGTTTCAGGCAGTACTATTTCGGCTGTAGGAACAGGTTCAGCGGATATTACTGCAACACGTGCAAACGGAGATACCTGTATATACCACGTAAATGTATCGTACACATGGTGGCAGTGGATGATAGTTATCTGTTTGTTCGGTTGGGCTTGGTATTGATAATAAATAAAACATAATCTGTAAGGCAGCGGTTTCCGCTGCCTTATTTTTTATATATTACAGATGATGAACTGAGCGTCTGAGATGATGGGATAAATATGTTCAATGAATTCGGGTTTGACGAATTGTTCTGAATTTATTTTGTAGGGCGTGACGATCGTCGACACGCCGTAAGATTCAGCAGAAAATCGGCACGTCGTAAACGTCGTGCCCTACACACTCAACCGAAATCGGGCATTATATTTCAGCGTCGCAGACCCTCACTTCTTCCATATTACTTCTTCCATATTACTTCTTACTTATTACTTCTCGGGGGTCACCCCGACAAACCCGAATTTGCAGAAGGGATATACAATATTTTCTGAAACAGAAGGTAAGGATAGAAAATCTTTGTTAAATTTTTGACTAATTTTAAAAATTTTGCAGAAATATGTTTACTATTTGATTTT
>JAGBFD010000051.1 GCA_017936645.1 Clostridia bacterium | reverse complement strand
TATTTCCTTAAAACTAAAAGGAATGAGCCCGGTTCAATACCGAACTCATTCGCATGCAATTTAATATTTATTTTTGTCTAAACTTTGGGGTTCACTTCACAGACGGAAGGTCTTATTTTTTATCTCTTCTTGACTTTTTTCAATGTTACTTCGTTTGCGATGTAAACTCCCGCACACAGGGCGAGGAGGACAAACGGCATAATTTTAAAAGATATCAGCGTTGCCGCATAGCCGAAAACGAGCTGAATTGCAAAGCCTATACCGTATGCACCGCCCATATGATATCCCGTAAGGTCTGCTGAGTACGCGGTACCGAATCTTTCGGGGACGCTGTGCAGTATGCTCGGGAAGATAGGACCGAATCCCGTTCCGATGAGGAGGAAACCGACGAGAGAAAATTTTCCCAAAGGAAGAGCGAAAACGATAATGCCGAGCAATGATGTTATAATTCCTGCACGGATGAGAGTTTTGTCGCTGAGCTTCATTGAAGCAAAGCCTGCGATGACTCTGCCGAGCATAATTCCGCCAAAGTAAAGGGAAACCCACTTTGGCGCTTCATCCGGGGCGATGAGAAACGTATTGACTGCATAGGTTGCACCCCAGGTGCCGATTGAAAATTCCATTCCGCAGTAAAGACCCATCGAGAGAATGCTTGTGAGTACGCCTCTGATTTTAAGCAGGTCAAAAAGCTTCGCGTTTCCTGAGTCAGAGCTGTTTTCCTGTGTGCGGATACTCTTTTCGACCTTGTCCCACTTTTTGAGGAAAAACAGAATGATAAATGCTATGGAAAACTGAAGTATTGCGACGATGCGGTAACCCATTCGCCAGCTGCTGAGTTCCTCAGAGAGGAAAGCGGACATTATCAGAGGGCTTATCGTGACACCGAGACCCCAACAGCAGTGAAGCCAGTTCATATGACGTGCTTCATAGTGAAGCGAAACGAAATTGTTAAGACCCGTGTCGATAGCACCTGCACCATAGCCGAGAATGACCGTAAAAATCATAAAAACAATGATGTTCGGTGAAAAGCTCATTCCCACAAGTGCGGCAGCCGTCATAAAGGTTGAAACGAGAGTAACTCTGGCTGTTCCGAATTTGCGGAGCATTTTACCTGCGACGAAACTCACACCGCCCGTGCAGACACCTGTTATGATGCCGTAGTAGGAAGCAAAGCTTTCGGCAATTCCGAAATCCTTGTGAGTTACGGGCCAGGCTGCACCGAAAAGCGAATCGGGCAGACCGAGAGAAACGAAAACGATATAGATTACAATAAGTAAAGCAGTCATAATACAAGTCCTTTTGAGATATTCACGTTACAACAGTATAGCAAAAAGTTTATTCTGTTTCAAGACAAAGTGAGTTGTTGACAGCAAAAAATATATTTGTTACTATTTTGATTAAGGAGGGATGGTTATGATTTCTCAGGTTAAAAAAGTTGACGGTCAGCCGGTACTGTTTGTGAACGGTAAAGCTGTGCCTGAAATGGCATATATCACCTATAATACAGAAAACAACCGCTATGCAAATTTTGCTCAGGCGGGAGTAAAGCTGTACTCTGTCAATCTGAATTTCTCTGAAGCACCGATCGGTGAAATTGCACCTGTTCTCGTTTTTCAGAAGGGTATTTTTCAGAAAGAAGAGCCTGACTTTTCTATCGTGGATAAAAACTTCGATGAGATTTTATCCGCCTGTCCCGATGCGATGATTTTTCCGAGGGTAAATGTCAATCTTTCTCTTGAATGGGAAAAAGAACATCCCGATGAGCTGTGCGAGTACGGTATGAATGGTCGCACAAGAGTTTCTCTTGCCTCGGATGTGTGGGCGGAGGAAGTAAAAAATAAGCTTACTTTGCTGATAGGCTATATCGAAAACAGCCGTTATGCGGAAAACGTGATCGGCTATCAGATTGCAGGAGGAAATACCGAAGAGTGGCTGCCGTTTGAAGACTACGCAGCTTACGGGAAACGGGCAAAAGAAAAATTTCTTAAGCATTGCGAAGAAAAAAAGCTTGAAAAAAACGAAGAAAATTACTTCCGTTTTGCTTCGGAACTGACAGCACAGCGAATTATCGAATTCGCAGAGGTTGCAAAGAAAGCAGTTGATGAAAGAAAAATTATCGGTGCTTTCTACGGCTATACAATCGGCTGTCCTCACAGAGTAAACTGTCATCTCGCGCTGAATAAGATCCTTGAAAGTGACAGGATTGATTTTTTGTGTTCACCGCTTATCTATGTTTACGGAAGACAGCCGGGTATTGACCCTTATCCGATGGTACCCATAGACTCTTTGAGGTATCACGGGAAGTTGTATTTCTCCGAAAATGATATACGTACTCATCTTTCACGTCCGCCGAGTCCGCATCCCCGATATTCCGCCCCGATATGGTTCGGTCCGGGCAGAGAAACGAGCATTGAGCAGATAAAGCTGAATTTCTGCAGAGCATTCACTCACGGCCACGGAATGTGGTGGTTTGATATGTGGGGCGGATGGTATGATGATGCTCAGATGATGAAAAATTTCTCAGAGATGCTGAAAATCTGCGAAAAGGGAATGGGCAGAAAGTCAGCAGAGGTTGCTGTGTTTACTGACGAAAACTGTTACTTTCCGCTGAAGGGACATAAAAATAAGATATGGGATGTCTGCAACGAGCTCGGGTTGTCTGGTGTGATGTATGATATTTTCCTGGCCTCAGATTTTGAAAAAGTACGTGACAGTTATAGGGTCTGCATCTTTGTCGAACCTGCGAAGACGCAGCTGCTGACAGGATGTATAAAAACTGCAGAAGAAAATGGCAAGTCAGTTATGATTATCACGGAAGACACGGAGGTGACTTACCGCACATTCAAAGAATTCTTTGCAAAAAATAATCTTACCGTACCGACAGAAGAAAAAGCAGTTGTATACACTTCAGAAAAACACATTGTTTTCTATGCTCACGAAAGCGGAATGTATGACTTTTCCTGCGACGGAAAGAAGACATTTACGGATGTATTCACGGGCAAGGAAATAACCTTCCCCACAAAGATAGAAAAAACAACCTGCTGGTTATTTGAAAGATAGGAAAAAGGAGAATTAAAATGGGATTATTTGGAACAACAAAAAGAGAACAACAATTGGAAGCAGAAATACAGCGATTAAGAATGTTGTTGACCCCAGAACAGCAACGCATTGAATATCTGCATAGTCAAATAGCTTCTCTAAATGCAACAGCAGTAGCAATAGAGAATAATATTAACACGGCTAATGCAAGAATCGCACAATTAAATAATACTATTGGTAATTTGAATGTTTGTATCGCAGAGAAGCAGAGAGAGTTATCTGTTTACGATACGGATATTTTTGTTCAGGAGTACGGATTATATAAACCTGCATTTGAGTTTGCAAATTCAGATTTATATAAGGATAGATTGAAAGCTCTTCGTGACGAGCAGAAGAATTGTATTAAAAACGATATGGCGGCAAGCGGAAATATGCAATGGCAAGTAAACGGAAGTGCAGCTAAAGGGAGAGCGATGGTAAACGACAATAAAAAACTATTACTTAGAGCATTTAATGTTGAATGTGATGATATTGTTGCAAATGTAAAAATATCAAATATTGATCGGTCTATAGAGAGAATATATAAGATTAGTGAACAGATCTCAAAGTTGGGAAAAACGATGTCGATTGCTATACAACCGCACTATATTAATTTGAAAATTGGCGAGGTAAGGTTAGCTTTAGATTATCAGCAGAAGAAACAACAGGAGAAAGAAATTCAAAAAGAGTTGAGAGCAAAAGAAAGAGAAGAAGCGAAAGTTCTGAAGGAAATTGAGGAAGAAAGGAAAAAACTAAAGAAAGAGCAGATGCATTATGAAAATGCATTAAAATCTGTCATCGCTCAAATAGAAAACAACGGTGAAACGGAAGAACTTCTAGAGAAAAAAAGACTTCTTGAAAGTCAAATCGGAGACACACAAAAAGCTATAGAAGATGTAGACTATAGAGAAGCGAACAGAAAAGCAGGATATGTTTACATCATAAGCAATATTGGTGCATTTGGTGAAAATATCTACAAAATTGGAATGACTAGAAGATTGGATCCTCAGGAAAGAATTGATGAACTTAGTGATGCATCAGTACCATTTAATTTTGATATACATGCATTGATTTTTACTGAGGATGCACCAGGCTTAGAAGCGGCGCTTCACAATGCTTTTGCAGAAAGAAAGCTCAACAAAGTTAACACACGAAGAGAGTTTTTTAAAGTTTCTTTGGATGAAATAAAAATGGAAGTAAGAAAGAATTTTGATAAGACTGTTGAGTGGAAGGATATTCCTGAAGCTGAACAGTATAGGCAGTCTATACTGTTTAATAAATAAAGCAAAACGGGACTCACTTGCGTGAATCCCGTTTGTTTTTATCCTGCGTATGAAATGTCGTAAGAGCTTGTGACAGAGTCTTTGATGATGAGTTCGCCGTCTTTGATAGCGAATACATTCCAGTAAGTTCCGTTACCGAGGTCTGTCGGCACGTTGAACTCTGCGATGACTCTGTTGCCCTGTTCGACTGTTACTTTTGCACCTGAACTTGCGAGTGTTCCGCTTCCCGAATACTTGTGGACGAAGTAGTAATACGGTTCGTCTGAAGTAGTAGTCAGCGTGATATGCTCAGGACCGTAGCTGCTTGTGTCATCATAGTCAAGGTTACATACTTCCTCACCATTTACGTAAGCATATTCATCAGCATAGTAAACGTGGTAAGTAGGTCCGACGAGGTGTGAGTCAAGGTCTGACGGATTCTGTCCCCATGTCAGAGTGATGAGATAGTCGTTACCTGAGATCACGGGTGTGATGGTACCGTTCTGATTTGAAGTAGTGGTCTTCTGAACTATGATATTGAAAGAAGATGAAGAGTAACCGCTCTTCGTTGCGAGTACGGTGTAGTTGCCGAGGGGAAGTGTGAGTGAATAGTTACCGTTTGCATCTGTAGTTGTGGTCTTGACTGTCGAGCCTGAACCGCTTGTTTTGTTCCAGTTCTTCTTGACGGTAAGTGTTACCCCTGCGAGACCTTCACCTGTCAGCGAGTTGACAACTTTGCCTGTAGCTGTTCCGTTTTCAGAGGTAGAACCCTGAATGAGAAGGAATGTTTCCATATACGTGGTCTGATTGAGCGAGACTTTAGCATAGGAGCTGAATGCGATGTAACCTGATGAAGTGATCTTGACTGTGTAATCACCTGCGGGAAGGCTGACTGAGTAGTTACCTGATGCATTAGAAGTAACAGTCTTCTGAAGAGCTGAGCCCTTATAGATCTCTACCGTTGCACCTGAGATAGGTGTGCTGCGGTCAGATGCTTTACAAATCTTGCCTGAAAGTGTACCGGCAGGAATGGGTTCGAGGTAAACCTGCTTAGTGATATTTGATGTGCCTGTCAGGTCGAGATCAAACTCAGCGGGTTTGTAGCCAGCAACGGTGATCTCAACGTGATACTTGCCTGCAGGAAGAGTGATAGTATAATTACCGGAAATGTCAGACGATGCAGTAGCATAGAGAGAATTTCCTTTGTAGAACTTCAATGCGGCACCTGAGACAGCTGTAGTCCTGTCAGATGCGAGGACTTTACCTACTATCTTTCTGTCAGTCGAAGCTGTTGTAGTTTCAGTTGAGGTCATTTCCTCTTTTGAAGGTGCTTCTGTAGTTGACTCTGTTGTAGTTTCAGTAGTCGTAGAAGTTTCTTCTTCTGTAAAGGGAAGTGTAGTTGTGGTGGTCGTAGTAGTCGTTGTCACCGGTTCGGAGTCAAGGCTTACTTTGTCCTGTGCATCGGGATCATCGTCCTTAACAACAACTTCGATGACGATAATGATTTCTACTGCAGATCCGTTTGAAGAAGGTTCTGTGATCGTGGTAGATTCTTCTGTAGACGGAATAGTTGTCGTAGTCGTAGTGACTAAGGACGACGGTGATGTCGTAGTAGTCGTGGTAGTAGTTGTGGTAGTTGTCGAAGTCTGAACTCTTGAAGTGATGATGTTTTTAAGAGTGATACGGTAGTCACCGTCTTTTTCAAAGTCGATGTTGTATACCGGGTCAGTCGAAGTGTCACTCAGGACTGTTTCCATATTTCTGAAAGTTTTACTTTTCAGAATACCGCCCATGAGATATCTCTCAACCTTGATTTCGTATTTCTCTGCAGGGAATTTTTCGGCATCGTATACCAAAAATTCTGTCTGCTGCTTAAGAGTCGGGAACTCTGTTATGTATTCGCCCTTTCTGACTTCGCTTCTGTACATCAATGAGTCAGCGAAAAGGAAGCTGAAACCTGCGAGTACAGCTACAACGAGTACGAGAGCTGTGATTTTAAGACCGAGGTTGTTTCCCTGAGAAAGCGGATGACGCTTCTTGGAAGGCTTGTTTTTCATAACAGGCTGATTTGGAGCGACCGGATTGGCTGTGTTGTTTAGCTGAGGAGCTGTGAAAGCAGGCGGGGGAGGATTGGTCGCTGAGTGAACGGGTGATGCAGGTGTCTGCTGCACAGGCGGCGGAGTGACGTTTTTGATGGGTCGCACGGGTATTACCGTAGGCGGAACCGGCTGGGCATACTCCTTTGAAACTTTCTTAGGACTTTTATTATCCTGAGACGATACGGGCTTACCACAATTTTCGCAGAATTTCATATCGTCATCCATCTTATGACCGCAATTCCGGCAAAACATAATTATCCCTCTTTCCTTTATTTTCATTTTAAAGCAATTATATTCTTATACAAAAAAGATGTCAAGAAATAAGTTTTTTTATATTTATTAATTTACTTTTTAAAGGAGATGAGGTATAATTATTTTATCAGCAAAGGAGGTTGGCAAAGTGAAAAATACACTTAAAAAATTTATTTCATTAGCGATGGCGGTGGTTATTATGGCAGGTATTTCAGTAAATTCTTTTGCTGCAGATATCAATACGACTGCGGAGGCACTACAGTTTGATGAGAATGGCAAGTTCAGAATTATGCACGTTACAGACACACATCTTGATGATGATAATGTTGATGCTTCGGTATGGCTTATCGCTCAGGCTTGTGACAGAGAAAAGCCGGATCTTGTTGTCGTAACGGGTGACAATGTTCTCAACTGTGACGATGCAAGTAAGACAAAGGGTTATATCGATAAGCTTATGACTGTTTTTGACGAGAGAAATATCCCGACAGCGGTTACTTTCGGTAACCATGACTCAGAAGTCGGTGCGATGTCACGTGAAGATCTTATGGCATACTACAACACATACTCTTGCTCAGTTTCCATTGATGACGGTCCGTCACTTTCGGGTTGCGGTACATACAATATTCCCGTTATGGCTTCGGACGGATCAAAGGTTAAGTTCAATGTCTGGGTTTTTGACTCGAACGACTATGACGGCAACGGACATTACGGCAACGTAAAAGCAGATCAGGTCGAGTGGTACAAGCAGAAATCAGATGAGCTCAAGGCTGCAAACGGCGGAGAGGTTGTTTACTCTGTCGCTTTCCAGCATATCATCGTGCCTGAGGTTTATGATGCTCTGAAGAAGGTCGATACAAAGAAGCTTTTTTCTTATGAGCATATAATCAACAAGGGTGAATACTATATGTTCGATCCTGACGGTGTTAATTTCGGTACGCTTACGGAAACTCCCTGCTCAGGTTATGAAAACGACGGTCAGTTTGATGCGATGGTTGAAAAAGGTGATGTTCTTGCGATGTACACAGGCCACGACCATACAAACGGTTTTGGTGTAAGACACAAGGGCATTGATATCAGCAACACAGTCAGCACACGTTACAACGGTGATGCTTTCTCTTCTCAGTACGGATACAGAATCATCGATATAGACGAAAATGACACTTCAAAGTACACTTCACGTGTTGAGCATTGGTACGATATGTTTACTCTTGAGGATATCAACAATCTTCGCAAGGCAGGCGATAACTACGGTTGGAAACTTGCACTTGACGTTGATTTCAAAGGCTTCTTCCAGAAGGCTGCACACGTAGTATCAAGAACGGTTGTTTCCTTCTTCACGGGCAGACAGATTTCTTACGCTGATTAATTTCAAAGGCAGTTGACGATTTTCGTTGACTGCCTGTTTCTTTTTTAGTATAATTACGAAAAAGGGGGTTTTTGCCATGATGACGAAAATCATCAGTTTTCTTGTTTCAATTTTAATGTTTATTTCACCTGAACTTCCGATGCTTCTCGATCTTCCTGCGATTCCGTCAGGACAGGAGCTCAACCTTGACGAGCGTTTTGCGCTTGTTTGGGAAGACGAATTTGAAGGTGACAGCCTTGATACAACAAAGTGGGACGACAATCAGAGTGTAGATACGCTTCATTGGGGACCCATACGCAAGGGCGGATACTGGCACAAGGATATGATTGACGTACGTGACGGAAATCTCGTCATTTCTACCCAGTATAAGGAAAACGGACTTGAAGGACCGACCTTCGGCTCTCCCGACAGCTACGGACCCGGTTATTATACGGGTATGGTTGCGACGGCAGGAAAACATGATTTCCTCTACGGGTACTTTGAGTGCCGTGCAATTCTTCCGAAGGCGAAAGGAATGTGGTCTGCTTTCTGGATGATGAATGGAGGCGTTTACAATGTTGACGGTTCGGGCGAGGACGGAACGGAAATCGACGTTTTTGAGTCAATGTCGTACCTTCACAGATGGTGGGGTGCAGGTGATGCCGTTCAGTCAGGTGTTCACTACGACGGCTACGCTGAAGGTCATCACGGGGTAGGTCTCGGTGATTGGTTTGCAAACAATCCTTATGAAGAATACAACACTTACGGTGTTGAGTGGAATGAGAACGAATATATTTTCTATATTAACGGTATCGAAACCGCAAGAACGTCAGCCGGCGGAGTAAGTAAAAATCCCGAGTATCTCATTCTTTCCTGTGAGGTGGCAGGCGAGAATGCAGTTGCATATTCTGACCGACACGGTGTCGGCAAGATCGACATTGAACCGGGCGAGTCTGCAGATTTTATCGTTGATTATGTAAGAGTATACCAATACAAATAAGGTGATTTTATGAAAAAGTTTTTGGCAGTTTTTTTGGCAGCAATTCTGTCTTTTTCCTGTCTTGGTATTTGTGGTTATGCTCAGGAAAACAGTAATGGTTACATAATCGTGACAGACACAATTAAGGTGAACAGCGGAGAAGATGTCTCTGATGAAATTCAGGCTCTCATTGATGCCAATCCGAACAGAACTATTTTCTTTCCTGACGGAGAATATCTCGTTTCAAAACCGATTTACACTCCGGCAGAACCGACAAAAAGCGTGTCTTTGGAGCTTTCTGACTTTGCGGTAATTAAGGCCGTCGGAGATTGGACATACGGTGAAGCCGTGATTCAGCTTGGCGGAAAATTCCCTGCGAATGATACCCACACACCCGGCAGTAACTATTCACTTGAGGGTGGAGTGATTGACGGAAGCGGCATGGCAAACGGAATATCGATAAACAGCGGACGTGAAACTGCTGTCCGCGATACATCAATCAAGCATACCGTTACAGGAATCGATATCAAGTACGGTGTAAACAACGGCTCTTCCGATGCGGACATCACAGGTGTCAATATCATAGGAACGGGAAAAACAGATTCTGTCGGAATTTTTGTCGAAGGATTTGATAACACAATTACAAATGTCAGAATCGGCAATGTCTTTATCGGTGTCCGTGTCAAGGGTGCGGGAAATATGCTTCGTAATGTGCATCCGCTTTATTATTCGGACTACACAGATTATCAGAACAGCTGCGGCTTCCTGATAGAGTCGGGCAACAACTGGTTTGACTACTGCTACAGCGATCAGTTTGCAGTAGGATTCAGAACGACGTGGTACGGAACGAACACTTTTCATAACTGCTTCTGCTACTGGTACTCCGCAGGTGACGGAAAGCAGACTGCGTTCAAAGCCGATGCGGCTTTTAACGGTATAGTGACAAACTTTAATGCAGGTTTCCACCCTGATGCAAAAGAGTGTCTCGTGCTGACGGTCGGTGCGATTGACGGCAAAGGCTCAATGGAAAATCTTACGGCAGACAAAGACGTTGTCACGGGAAATACTCACAAAGCATATCTTAAGGATGCATTTTTCCTCGAAAAAATAATAGGTTATATCAGTCTCATTATGGATTGTATAAGAGCGTTGTAAGAGATAAATATGCTTCCTTTACGAGTATAAATGACAGGAAATAAAAAAATCAGGGATGTAAAAAACTTTCGTTTTTTACATCCCCTTTTGCTTATTTGTAGTATTTATCAGTTCTTTTAAGATAGTCAATGAGCATCATTGTCCAGTCTGTCTGGATGAAGTCGACTCCTTTGTCAGCTATCCAGCCCCAACCATCGTCCTCAGACTCTGTGAGTGCGGTATCGTCGCTGTGTCCCCCGCAGAGCTGTTCTTTGCGGTTGTAAATGATTGAATTCATCCAGACGAGCTTTCCGTCATTGTGCATTTTGTCGATGAATTCATCCTGGGCGATAGGTGCGGTATCTTTTGAAAAGACACATTCGACACCGACGTAGTTGATATTACGTGTCATAAGCATCTCGTGTGATGGGTGATTATCCTTTACTATGGGCATAAACGGAAGCTCAGGACAAAGGGATTCGAGCACTTTGAGCACCTTTTCATTGACAGAGCTTTTTACGAGCACCTGATCCTCCATATTATGACGCTTTATAGCGTTATAAATTCTTTTAGGATTGCTCCAGAACTTGTCAATATTTATAAAACAACGGCCCTTGAACTGCTCAAGGAAATCATCAAAACTTGCTATCTTGAACTGTGTGGGAGTGTTGTCCGTGTTGACGTAACGAAGCTTCTTGACAGAGCTGTAGTTAAGCAAGGGAATGTAAACGGGCGCATTCAAATGCTGAATTTCCATTCCCGGATGAAAGAGGACGAGCTGATTATCAAGAGTGTTGCTGACGTCAACCTCGAGCATATCTGCACCCTGCTTGAGTGCGATTTCATATGCGGCAAGAGTGTTGCACGGGATGTTTCCGCCCGAAACACCGCGGTGTGCAACAACGATTATATTTTCTTTAGCTTTTTCCTGAAGGGTACAGTTCATTTTAAACATTCCTTTGCTGTAGAATTTCTGCCATTGTGTCAGGACGTCTTGTCGTTATATTGTCAGGCGACATTACAAGCAGACGGTAGATATCACGTGTACTGTCAGCTGTCCATACGGACACGAGCAGTCCGTTTTCATGAAACGCATCAACGAGCTTTTTTGATGCGTTATTTTTTTTGAAGTTGATTCCGACAGCACCGCTGTTTTTTACTTTTTCGACAAGGCTGAAAATATACTCTTCGTCAGTATTGTCTTTCACATCGACATTGAGGTAGTAGGGCACACCGTCACAGTCTGCTTTTACGGCTTCCAGAAATTCTTCCGCGACGCCGGTGTAGAAAATTCTGTCTGCGACACCGTATTTTACAGCCAATGGTTTTACCTTATCAAGGGCTTGTGTGCTTTTTATGTCGACGTTAATCTGCAGTCCCTCGTACCCGCTGACCTTCTCAAAGGCTTCGTCGAGTGTAACCTCATCACCTTTTGGTGCGTCGTGAGCAAGTACGGGTTTACCGTCAGATGTAAAATTAAGATCAAACTCGACAACATCGGCACCGTTTCTGACAGCCGCTTCTATGGATTCAAGCGAGTTATCGGCTGTACCCACACAACCTGTGTGTGCAGTATATGTAAAGTTTTCAGGCAGATTTAATTTTTCTTTTTTATAGTTTTCGAGCTGAACGTGATTATGCAAGAGAACACCTCCGACAGTAAGGGCACTTAACGAAATGATGGTACCGGTAATGATTATAAATTTTTTCTTTCCTGACATAGTGTCCCTCCCATTAAAGCTTTTTGATTCCCGAGTCTCGCTGAGCATCAACAAGGCTTTCATCTATTTTTAAGATATCTGTCGTATCTTTTACACTCTTTTTAAAATTCTGCGGGGTACGTATGAGCGTATCAAAAAACCTTACGATCCAGAAAAGAGGAAGCAGGAAAATACATTTTTTGAGAATAGGGTATCGCGTGGTCATAAGCTCCTTGCCGGGGAAAACGGTAATGAGCCATTTTCTGAATTTTCCTGTTTTTATCGAACCTTGTGTTTCGTTGATAAAGGTGTTTAGTAAAGGCACATTTTCGTCACCGTAAACTCCGCCTGAAACGATGTAAGAGGAAACCGTATCGAAGCTACCGTTGAAAGAACCTGAGTACCATTCATCCGATATCTGCACGATTTTTGAGTAAAAAATATCCAGTCCGATTTTTTTGAGTTCCTCGTCTATGTATTTTGTGTTGAGATCGGGATAAGCTCTGCGGTAAACATAAAGGTCAAGCAGGCTTCTGATACCCGTACCGCCGTAGCGGTAATGCTTTGCAACGTGAGCTACAATGAAAATATACATATCCTCTTTTGTAAGCTCGTACCGGAAGGCGCAACCTTCGCAAAGTCTCGCTCGTTCCCAGCCTACACCGAAATAATCACTGAGTACTTTGTGCTTTTTGTTGATCAGAGCACGATGAAACTCTATGTAGGCATTACCTCGTTCTACGTTTGAGTGAAGGTCACCTGAAGCACAGAACGTAAAGCCGTCCGAGACAAATGCCCGTACTACCTCGTCACATCTGTCCTCGTCGACAAGGAGATCGAGGTCGCCCATAGTTCTCATATCGGGCGAAGGGTAGAGGTTTTTGACATTATACCCTTTCAGCGGCATATGTCTGACCCCCATACTTTCGAGCTTGTCCATAGCATCGCAGGCTTCTATTTCCTGCTGTGCCTCGACTATGATTTTCTGCATACGAAACTCTTTGAGGTATTTCATAGTGGCGGGATCAGGCTTGTTTTTTAACTTTTCACAGGCATACGAAACTATGTTGAGCACACTCTGCTTTTTTGCAAAGTCGATTACGCTTTGCCATGAAATATCTTCGTACTTTTCGGGTGGTTGCGTTGAGTTTATGACTGAAGCGACAAGATTTATAACAAAGGTGCAGGTTTTCTTGTCGTAATTATCATTTGTGTGTGACATGAAGCACCTCCGTTGATTTTTGTTAAAGCAGTTAACATTGAAACGAACAGCCTTGCGGCAGGTTAATGGTTTGACAGATTGACTTTTAATTTTGCTTATGGTAACATAAAGCCATCAGGGGGTCTTGCAAATGATTTTTAATTCTATAAGGTGGGCAGTGGGAATATTTATCTTTTTTCTTCTGCTTGTCATACTTATGATGGTTACGAAAAAGACAGGCAAATCAGCATTGATTTCCGCTTTCGTTGCCGTTATACTCGTTGCTGTTTCTTCATTTGTTCCTGTCGAAAATTATTTCTACAGCTTTGCGGATGTAGAGCAGGCTTTTTCGTACCGCTATCACGAAGAGCTGATTACCTATGCTGAGTGTGATGAAGGTGCACTATGTGTATCACGAAGAGACGAAATGAATTATTTTTACTATTCATTACCGAAAGATAGTGAAGGTTATAAGCTACCTAACAATGTAACAAGCAAGATGATAACCCGTTCGAGTGCCAAGGGCGTGTATATGTTCGAAAAGTTTGAAAATCAGACGATAATACTGACACAGATACTTGACTCTGAATACAACGGCGAACCGTTTGTACCGTGCAGTAACGGTTACTACACCTATACGGTAGTTGACGGTGACGTTGATTACACGGCACTCTCGTGTGCAGGAGAAAAGGTGAAGCTTGTTTAACGGTGTAAACGAAAATCAACAGAACCTTCTTTATCGCTATCGCTGCAGAGCTCTGCAGCGATATTATTTTTGTCGCAGATGATGAATGTAAGCGTTGCCAACAGTCCGTAAGGAAGCGGGCAGAATTCACCGGGATTTACGAGCGACATAAGGAAAAGACCTGCATAGGAAATAAAAAGTGTGATATTGAAATGAGTCGGTCGTTTCCATACGACTTTCATACGGTTGATAAACTGATATGTGAAGCAGAAAACGCCGAGAAGACCGAAGCTGCCGATAACCTGGAACGGTGCTGAGTGGTACCAACAGAGTGCGAATTTTGCAGGGTCATGCACGTCGGAATTTCCCATATAACCCAGACCTCTGCCAAAAAGTATATTTGATTTGAAGTCTTCTATAGCACGTGCCATAAGTCCTGCACGGACGTTTACACTTTCTACTCTGAATATTACGGGAAGGAAGAAACTTTCAAAGTACTTGATACTCAGAAGGATTACCGTAACCACAGCGACGGCGATCATAATGAGAGTTTTCTTTCGGTTTCTAACATCTGTATAAACTACTGCAAAAAGGCAGAGCGCAAGCTCTGCAGCGGCACCGAGTGCACCGCCTCTTGAACCTGTGAAAAGTATGGCTGCAAACTGAAGAATGCCGAGGAATATGTACGGATACTTTCTGGTAGAAAGGAAGAATGCAAAGGGCATCGTCAGCATCAGGAAGGTTGAAACGTTGTTTCTCCACTGGAAATCAAGCGGAGTGAGTGTGCTGATGAACGTACTCCAGTTTATCGCATAATGATACACTATCATAAGCACACAGAAGCTTCCGATGAATGTCATAATATGTGAAAAATGAAAACGGAGAACATAGTGTTCGCTTGTGGATCTATAGTGAGAATTCATTATGAAATAAGCAAGAAGCATTCCGAAGCCAAGTCCTAATGTGTGGTAAACGGAAGATCCGTTGAAGTATTCTGCAGCGGTAATTTTACCGAGTCCGCCGAGAGTGACTGCGATGCTGACGGCAAGGATTCCCTTCCATGTTTTTCCGGGATCAAATTTTTCTCGGTAAACTATAAAGTGGAACAGGATGGATAAAACCGGGATTGGTGCGAGCCAGACAAATTTTATAAAAAAGTCAAAAGAGTTGTAGCACTGAATCGCTATACAGCTGCAGACCAGTACGGGGGCGAGTGTAGAAATGATATCGTCACACAAAACCAATGCAAAACATGCCAGACATACGCAGATAATCATGCCGACACCCAGAAGAGTATACTTTTCCAGGTGTGCAAAGCAGGGAAGGTCACGCAGTACGATACATACAGCACCTATCAGACATTGTATGGCTATAAACGTTTTAGAAAGTAAAAATTTGCGAATTTTATATATAACCTTGTTATCGTCCATGCTTTTTCTGAGCAAATCAAGTTTCCCTTTCATAAGTCCCCCCAAAAAAATAGAAATATGCACTCAAAAAGTGCAGATAGTATACATATTAATAATACCATATCTGCGGGATATAATCAATATATTTATATGACCTTTCAAAGTGTAAAAATTCTTTGTCACAACATTGACAAACAGAATAAAAATGTTATAATTGTAAACGTATAAAATTATAGGAGTGATATTAATGCCACTTGTAAACACAAAAGAAATGTTTAAAGCCGCTTATGAAGGCGGTTATGCTATCGGTGCTTTCAACGTAAACAATATGGAAATCATCCAGGGTATCGTTGAAGCAGGTAAGAAGCTTAATGCTCCCCTTATCCTTCAGGTATCTAAGGGTGCAAGAGCTTATGCTAACCACACTTACCTTGTAAAGCTTGTTGAGGCTGCAGTTGAGGAGACAGGCCTTCCCATCGCACTTCACCTTGATCACGGTCCTGACTTCGAGACTTGTAAGTCTTGTATCGACGGTGGTTTCACATCAGTTATGATCGACGGTTCACACCTTCCTTACGAAGAGAACGTTGCTCTTACAAAGAAGGTAGTTGATTATGCTCACGCTCACGGTGTAACAGTTGAAGGTGAACTCGGTCAGCTTGCAGGCGTTGAGGATGATGTTAACGTTTCAGCAGAAGATGCTTCATACACAAATCCCGATCAGGTTTATGATTTCGTAACACGTACAGGTGTTGACTCACTTGCTATCGCTATCGGTACAAGCCACGGTGCATACAAGTTCAAGCCCGGTCAGAAGCCGCAGCTTCGCTTCGATATTCTCGAAGAAGTTTCAAAGAAGCTTCCCGGTTTCCCGATCGTTCTTCACGGTGCATCATCAGTTGTTCCCGAGTTTGTTGAGATCATCAATAACTACGGCGGTGAAATGCCTGATGCTATCGGTATCCCTGAAGAGATGCTTCGTCAGTCAGCTCAGATGGCAGTTTGTAAGATCAACATCGACTCAGACCTCCGTCTTGCTATGACAGC
>JAGBFD010000006.1 GCA_017936645.1 Clostridia bacterium | reverse complement strand
TGTATCCCATATGGTGTTCTCGCATGTCCATTATAACACCTATTTTGAATTCTGCACTATACTTTTGTTTTTTCCTTCCTTTTTTTGCCATAAAAATATGCACCTCCAAAAGTGTCTAACTTTTGGGGTGCATATCAAATCTCTGGGTCTTAATTATCTGTGTTCGTGTGATGGTAATCCTTACGATAAGTTCTATTTTAAAGACCGGTCATTAGTTGAAATCAAAAACTTCCTTATTCATTCAAAGAATAAAAACAGTAATAAATATGATTACACAATTTTTGAGAGCAACAACGTAAAGTATGATGAATACCGTTTGCTGTTTCTGACAAGACTCTGGGATTCCTCCTCAATAAGCGCAGAAAGTATTCTGAAAACATATCCGTATTTTTCGGCAGAAGAGGCAAAGCAGGAGGCTGAAAAATGGAAGTCCAGCCTTGACAGTGCAACACAGAATAGAATAGCTTACATCAGAGAACTCAAAGATCACTTCGGCGACAGAATAATAGCAGGTGTAAGCAATGACGATTTTTCTCGTAGGGTCTGTCCGGAGTTTATTGTTGATCCTTCTGTTACTCAGCGAAACAACTATATCTCAATGATTAAGAAAAACTATATCTGCATAACCAGCGAAGGATTACATCACAGCATCGGTTGGAAATTTGCAGAGTACGTTGCGGCCGGAAAGGCTATTGTTACAGAACCTTTGTTTTATGAGGTTCCTTATGGATTTTACGAGGGAACGAATTATCTGACATACACGGATGTTTCTTCCTGCATAGAAAGCTGCGAAAAGTTTCTTAGAGATATTGATTCTGTTCACGCAATGGAAAAACGTAACAGAGAGTATTATGAAAATCATGTACGCCCGGATAGTCTTATTCTTGATTCGTTAAAAGTAGCTCTTCCTGAAATGTTTGAATAAAAACACCCGACTGAAATTCTGAACTTTCGGTCGGGTGTTTCGTTTTAAAATTCAAAATCGACAACGCATCTGTCTGTAATAACAGAATGCACAAATTCCTTAACTTTAAGATGTTCAGGATGAGTCTGATATCCGTCAAGTGCTGCCTTGTCCTTAAAAATTGAATATAATGCGAGGTCGTAACCGTTAGGGTTATAGTTAAAACCTACCTCTGCACTGATAAGACCGTCTATCTTTCCTACGAGGGAAGTAAGACGTTTTTTCATTTCTGTCATATTATTTTCTTTTTCATCATCATTTCTTACATTCCAGAATACAATGTGCTTAACCATAAGTGCCTCCGAGCATGAATATTTTTAAATAATTATAACAAAATAAAAGCATATGTCAATGGAGATGATTAATTTTGAGAACAAGCGGTATCCTTTTACCTGTAAGCTCGTTGCCGTCGGATTACGGGATCGGTACGTTCGGAAAAGATGCGTATGATTTTGTGGATTTTCTGAGCGACTCGTATCAGCATTTCTGGCAAATCCTGCCTTTGGGTCATACGGGTTACGGAAACAGTCCGTATCAATGCTTTTCTGCGTTTGCAGGTAATCCCTATTATATTGACCCGATGTTCCTGTTTCAGTCAGGGTATATTGAAAAAAATGAACTTCCTGTTTATGAAAATAACGGGAAAACCGATTATGAAAGACTGTACAACGAGAGAATTGTTCTTTTGAAAAAAGCTGCAGAAATGATCGATCAGAAGTCAGACGAATACTTGGTTTTTGAAAAAGATAACAGATTCTGGCTGGATGACTACGCACTTTTTATGTCCGTCAAAGAGGATTTGGGGATGAAGCCTCTGAAGGACTGGGATGAAGAAATTCGTCTGCCTGATGCCGTTATTCTCGAAATACTCAGAAAAGAATATGACAGACAGGTAAATATCTGGAAAAACATACAGTTTCTCTTTTATATACAATGGAAAAATCTTAAGCTTTATGCTAATGCACAAAACATAGAAATAATAGGGGATATGCCTATCTATGTCTCTGCAGATTCGTGCGAAATGTGGCTTCACAGAGAGCTTTTTATAACTGACGATGACGGAAATCCTGCTTTGTTTTCGGGTTGTCCGCCCGACGCTTATTCACCTTTGGGTCAATTATGGGGCAATCCCGTCTATGATTGGGTGCACCACAGAAAGGATAGTTATGCATGGTGGACGGAAAGATTGAAGCATTCGGGAACATTGTTTGATGTCATAAGGATCGATCATTTCAGAGGCTTCGAAGACTTCTATGCAGTCCCGTCTGCAGCCGTGGATGCTGTTTCGGGAGAGTGGTATAAAGGTCCGTCAAGAGAGTTTATTGATGTTATTAAACGCAGTATTCCCGAAGTGCGGATTATTGCAGAGGATCTCGGAAATATTACTGACAAGGTACGCGACCTTGTGTGCTACAGCGACTTTCCGGGGATGAAGATTCTTCAGTTCGGATTCGAAGGCAATGATGAGTTCCTGCCTCACAGTTACACCCGTCACAGTGTAGCCTATACAGGGACTCACGATAATCCTACAATGAAACAATGGTCGCTGATATGTGATGATGAATCATTGACATTTGCCAAAAAATATCTCGCTGTGAATAACACGCAGAGTTTAGTCAATGATTGTATTAGAGCGTTGTTTATGAGTGTCAGCGAAACGGTTATTGTTCCGATGCAGGACTGGTTGGAGCTTGGGAGTGAAGCGAGAATGAACGTGCCTTCGACTTCTTGCGGAAACTGGCTGTGGCGGCTCAGGGGCGAAATGCTCACACAGGAGCTTTCAGTCAGAATTGCTGATATGACAAAGCTCTATAACAGAACTCATAAGGAGGATAAATGATGAAAAAAATATTTGCTGTTTTACTTTGTATTCCGTTTGTTTTTGCCTTTGCCGCTTGTAGCGGTAAAAAGCCTGATACTTCGGATGCTGCCAAGGCAGGAACGGTATATTTTCTGAATTTTAAACCTGAAATAGCGGATGTTTACAAGGAAATTGCACAGAAATATAAAGAGGAAACAGGTGTTGAAGTTAAGGTTGTAACAGCAGCAAGCAACACCTATGAAACCACCCTGAAGTCTGAAATAGCCAAAAAGGATGCTCCTACTATCTTTCAAATTAACGGACCTGTAGGCTTTCAGTCGTGGTCAAGGTATTGTCTTGATCTGAGTGACACAAAGCTTTACAGCTATCTTACGGACAAATCCCTTGCGGTAAAAAATTCTGATGGTGTATTCGGCATACCGTACGTTGTTGAAGGTTATGGCATTATTTATAACAACGCCATTATGAAGAAGTATTTTGCGCTTAAAGATAAAGCTGTAAGTATTTCAAGTGCCGATGATATTAAAAGTTTTGAAACTCTTAATGCAGTAGTCACCGATATGACAAAGCATAAAAAGGAACTCGGTATTGACGGTGTATTTGCATCTACTTCAATGGGCAGCGGCGAACAGTGGAGATGGACCACCCATCTTGCAAATGTTCCCATATACTACGAAATGAAGGAAAAAGGAGAAGATTCAACCATTCTCTCGACACTCAATGCCAAGGATATTGACTTTACGTATTCCGAAAACTTTAAAAAGGTCTTTGATATGTATGTCAATAATTCGGTAACTGATAAGGGCCTGCTTTCAGGTAAGACTGTTGACAATTCAATGGCAGAATTTGCTCTGGGCAAGGCTGCTATGGTTCAGAACGGTAACTGGGCATGGTCACAGATTGCCGATGTCAGCGGAAACGTAGTAAAAGCTGAGGATGTCAGATACCTCCCGATTTATATGGGTATTGAGGGAGAAGAAAAGCAGGGTATCTGCATCGGTACCGAAAATTACCTCGCTATAAATAAAAATGCTCCGGAAAAAGACAGACAGGCTTCCATAGCTTTCCTTGAGTGGCTTTTCTCAAGTGAAACAGGTAAAGACTACGTTGTCAATAAGCTGAAATTTATATCTCCGTTCAACACTTTCAAAGATGATGAGAAGCCTGAAGATCCGCTTGCAAAGGAGATTTTCAGATGGATGGAGAAGGATGTGAACAATCTTGAGTGGACATTTAATTCTTTCCCGAGTCAGCAGTTCAAGGATGATTTCGGAAACGCTATGCTTGAATATGTACAGGGTTCTAAGGATTGGCAGCACGTTAAAAACACTTTTAAAAACAGTTGGAAATCAGAGAGAAAATAATTACCGGGAGAGGATAAAATGGCACTGAAAAAATACTTTCCTATATTCGTTATGCCTACGCTTATCGCGTTTCTGATTGCTTTTGCAGTGCCGTTTGTCCTCGGATTATACCTGTCTTTTACCGAGTTTACCACGGTGGTTGATGCTGAGTGGGTAGGTATAGAAAACTATCTCAAAGCGTTCTCTAATGATGATTTTCTCAATGCACTGTGGTTTACGGTAAAGTTTACGGTAGTCTCTGTTATCACTATCAATGTCATAGCTTTTACACTTGCATTGATTCTTACAAAAGGTCTTAAAGGCACAAATCTTTTCAGAACAGTCTTCTTTATGCCGAATCTCATAGGCGGTATAGTGCTCGGTTACATCTGGCAGTTAATAATTAACGGTGTGCTGAATTTCGCAGGAGTAACGATTACCTATGACCCGAAGTACGGATTCTGGGGTCTTGTGATCCTGATGAACTGGCAGCTCATCGGCTATATGATGGTTATTTATATCGCGGGAATTCAGAACATTCCTTCAGACCTTCAGGATGCTTCTAAGGTGGACGGTGCTAACCGTCTGCAGACTCTCAGAAATGTGACGATTCCGCTTGTGATGCCCTCTATCACCATATGTCTTTTTCTGACGATAACCAATTCGTTCAAGCTCTTTGACCAGAATCTTGCACTTACTGCAGGTGCACCGTCAAAGCAGACTGCGATGCTCGCATTGGATATTTACAATACCTTTTACAGCAGGATAGGCTGGGAAGGAGTAGGACAGGCTAAGGCTGTTATATTCTTCGTGATAGTTGCGGCGATATCCTTTGTTCAGCTTGCACTTACGAGAAAAAAGGAGGTTGAGCAGTAATGAACCAAAAGAAAAAATTTTCTGTCAGAATCTTTCTGTACGCAGTTCTCATATGTGTATCTGCGGCATTTCTGGCTCCGGTTTTCATAGTTCTGCTCAACTCCTTTAAAGGCAGATTCTTTATAAGTGAAGAACCGTTTTCTTTTCCTGACAGTCAGACTTTTGCAGGAATTGAAAACTACATCAACGGACTTGAAAAAACAGAGTTTATCTCAGCTTTCGGTTGGTCAGTTTTCATAACAGTATTTTCTGTGGCGGCTATCGTTGTGTTTACTTCAATGACTGCGTGGTACATCGTCAGAGTGAAAAACGCATTTACAAAAGCACTGTATTTTATATTCGTTTTTTCGATGATAGTTCCGTTTCAGATGGTTATGTTCACTATGACAAAAACTGCAGGTGAACTCGGACTTGATACCCCTTGGGGAATAGTTATTATCTATCTCGGCTTCGGGGCGGGACTGGCGGTATTTATGTTCTGCGGATTTTTGAAGTCTGTTCCGCTTGAGATTGAAGAAGCGGCGATGATTGACGGCTGTAATCCGCTTCAGACGTTTTTTATGGTCGTATTTCCTATTCTCAGACCTACGGCGATAACCGTTGCAATACTCAATGCGATGTGGATATGGAACGACTACCTGCTTCCGTACCTTCTCATAGGCAGTGAGTACAGAACCATTCCTATTGCGGTTCAGTACCTCAGGGGCGGTTACGGCTCGGTAGATATGGGTGCATTGATGGCTATGCTTGTGCTGTCTATTGTTCCTATTGTTATTTTCTATCTTTTTTGTCAGAAATATATTATTAAAGGCATTGTTGCAGGCGCGGTGAAAGGATAAACTATGGCAAGTATCAGTCTTAAAAATATATATAAAATCTTTGAAGACGGCACTACTGCTGTCAATGACTTTTCCCTGGAAATATCGGACAAAGAGTTTATAATCCTCGTCGGTCCGTCAGGTTGCGGAAAGTCAACAACCCTTCGTATGATCGCAGGACTTGAGAGTATATCAAGAGGAGAACTGACGATAGGGGACAGAGTTGTTAATAACGTTGCTCCCAAAGACAGGGACATAGCAATGGTGTTTCAGAGCTATGCGCTGTATCCTCATATGAGCGTTTATAAAAATATGGCATTCGGTCTCGAACTGCGCAAGTTATCAAAAGCCGAAATAGACAGCCGTGTGCGTGAAGCGGCAAAAATTCTTGATATAGAACACCTGCTGAAAAGGAAGCCCAGGGCTCTTTCGGGCGGTCAGCGCCAACGTGTTGCACT
>JAGBFD010000050.1 GCA_017936645.1 Clostridia bacterium | reverse complement strand
GAGGGTAACGACCTTTATAACGAAATGAAGCAGTCAGGTGTTATCAGTAATACCGCACTTGTTTACGGTCAGATGAACGAGCCTCCGGGAGCACGTATGAGAGTTGCTCTCTCGGGTCTTACAATGGCTGAATATTTCCGTGACAATGAAGGTCAGGACGTTCTCCTTTTCATTGATAATATCTTCCGTTTCACACAGGCAGGTAGTGAGGTTTTGGCACTTCTGGGCCGTATGCCCTCCGCTGTTGGTTATCAGCCGACACTTGCTACTGAAATGGGTGCTTTGCAGGAGCGTATCACATCTACAAAGAAGGGTTCTATCACTTCTATCCAGGCTGTTTATGTGCCTGCCGATGACCTTACCGACCCTGCTCCGGCTACTACATTCGCACACCTTGATGCTACTACGGTTCTCGCACGAAACATCGCATCTCAGGGTATCTATCCTGCAGTTGATCCGCTTGAATCATCAAGCCGTATCCTCTCACCTGAAATCGTAGGTAAAGAACACTACGAGGTAGCCAAAGAGGTACAGCGAATCCTTCAGCGTTACAACGAGCTTATGGATATCATCGCCATCATGGGTATGGATGAACTTTCAGATGAGGACAAGCTTCTCGTTCAGAGAGCAAGAAAGATTCAGCGTTTCCTCTCTCAGCCGTTTGACGTTTCCGAGAAATTCACAGGTTTCCCCGGCAAGTATGTGCCTATCAGCGAAACTATCCGTGGTTTCAAAGAAATCATTGAAGGAAAGCACGACGATTTACCTGAATCTGCATTCCTCTTCGTCGGCACGATCGATGAAGCTGTAGAAAAAGCAAAGAAGGCATAAATTATGAGTACATTTAAACTTACGGTCGCCTCCCCTGACGGGAACAAATTCTGCGATGAGATCACAAAGCTTGACGTCCGCGGTACTGAAGGCGAGCTCGCTGTGATGGCAGGTCACATTTCATTCGTGACATCCGTCGTGAAGTGTCCGTGTACACTCTGGTTTGAGGACGGAACAAAAAAAACAGCGACAACTGACAGTGGGTTGCTCACTGTTGATAAAGACAACGTAACACTATTGTCAGGTTCATTTAAATTTGACGAATAATAAAAGGGGTTCCTACGGGAACCCCTTTTTTATGTGGTATGTACTTTTATTTAGTCGTAAAAGTGTATACATCAACAATCTTGCCATTTTCAGTTACCTGAAATGCACCATAGTCGTCGTGATAAAGAGTCATATGCATCTCAAACGGAATTGTAAGCTCAATTTTCTCAATGCAACCGTCTACAACTGTTGCTCTGATCTGTGACCCGGGGAAAGAAGCAGTACCGTCAGTTGCATAGTATCCGTCAAGTCCGCTTTCAGAGCAGTCTGCATAGCTGAGAAGGTACGGATATGTCTTGTGAGGAACATAATCATCAAAGTATGCCTGATCCTCAACCAACGTGATATCTACCTGATAGCCACCGTTTACTTTTGTGATTTTCGCAGCTTTGACAAGTGACGGATCTATACGTGTACTTGGACAGAAACTATAAATCGAATATTTAGCCTCGTCGTAGCCATTACTGAAGTCATCAGTCATATCATCTTTGATGTCAAACTCGACGTAGTCAGTTGAATCCTCGTCATTGACCATCTTTGACTTGTACCGTGTCTCATAATAGACGCTTATCTCGCTGTATGCTACTGCATCGAGAGCATCTGCGTAAAACTTAATCACTTCATTCTTTGAATACGTGGTAGGATCATCTGAACCGACAGAGATCTGAAGAACACGGAGAGCATCACTTGCATTGACCTTGCCGTTATTATCAAGGTCAGCTCTGTTTGCATTGAATCCTGCATCATTATAGCCTACAGATTTACGTAAAACCATAAGAGCATCAGAAGCATTTACTGAGCCGTCGCCATTTACGTCTCCTCTTAATATAATCCTGCTATTGTCAGCTGCCACAGCAAAAGGTACAATACTCAGGCAAAGAGCTGCTGCCACTAAAAGTGAAATAATCTTTTTGGTTACATTTCTCATAGAAATTCCTCCTTTTTTTACAATTATATCACTTAATGGAAATAAATCAAGAACTGAACAGTAAATGTAATATATTATCTATCTGTTCGTCTGCAAACTCATTATCCACAAGACTTTCAAGCTCATTGTCACACTTTTTTATCTCTTCGAGTGAGAAAAAAACTTCCTGCATCAGCCTTCTGTACGCTTTCATGCTGAAATCCATACGATGTCTCGTCTGTTCACTTGAAGAAGAGAGAAATCTCCCGTAAAAGACTCTTCTGCTTCTTTTAAAATCTCCCTTGTGATAGTGTTTGCAAACGAAAATCCCGTATTTCAGTTCAGGTATTATGAGATGCTCCGGTCCCCTGCCGACATTCATCGGACAGATACAGCTTATGACATCATATCCTGCACTCAGGGCATACCTTCTCACTCTGTCCACTATCCTTGCCGCACATGCTCCCGACTTTTCGCATACAACCGTCACGTTATCACAGTAGATATCAAATGCATTAAGGTTAAGCTCCACACCTTCAGGTGTGAAACAGGTCACAAACCTTTTATGCTCCGTACCTATACTGCCCTTCAGCACACCTCCCGTAGATGACCACATCCTTGCGGCAAATCGATTGATCTTCATCATATCTATATTTTCAGAATCTATTCGGATCATATCATTACTTATGTAACGGCAGGCTGACAGAAAACGTTGTATCCTTCTAACCTCATTTTCACGCCTTTCAATGCATCTTTGTGCAGTCTGCGTTACTGCATTTCCGAGGATTACAGCATCCTCATCAGTATCAGAATATGTACCGTCTGCTACACGAAAACCTGCATCCTTGCTGTAAATGCCCAGACTTCTGTCATCTGCACGAAAGTCAATGTAACTGTATCCTCTTTTTTCAAGCTCCGTCTTAATCTCTGAAAAAAGTCTTTGTTTCAAGAAATGTGAGTAACTGTTAACTGTCAGATTTTTATCCGTTGAAAATTCCTGCTTTTGTGCCAATGAGTAAAATCCCTCCGGAGTATATGTACCATAGTAGAAGCAGTCACTTTTCATAACTCTGACCTCCGAAAAAGTAATACATAATAATACATTCTATTCAAAAAAAATCACTTGTGTGCTTGTATATAAAAAAAGTTTATGATATTATTATTTCATAGAGTTTATCCGAGGTGTATGATGCTTAGTAAGGATTCAATAAGCTTACTTATAAAAAATTCCGTTGATGTATATGTGTACGATACAGTTACCTCTACCAATGACGTTGCCAAAGAGCTTTCTTCTGAAAACAGATGTATTCTTGTGGTCGCTGACGGACAAACTAACGGCAGAGGTCGTCAGGGTAAAAGCTTTTTCTCACCTCACGACAGCGGACTGTATTTTTCTCTTGCGATCGATACAAGCTCTCCCGGTTTTAATTTTACGGGCATTACCTGTGCGGTAGCAGTCGCTGTATCCCGTGCCATCAGGAAAATTGCAGAGACTGATGTGAAAATCAAATGGGTAAATGATCTTTACATTGATAACAAGAAAGTCTGCGGTATCCTCGTACAGGCAGTCAGTAAGGGCTCTGATATAAGCAAACTGATCGTAGGAGTCGGGATAAATATCTCAACCGTTGATTTCCCCGATGAGTTGCAGGACATCGCAGGTTCACTCGGTAAAAACATTGACCGTAACGTACTGACGGCTGAAGCTGTAGATAATATCCTTGATCTTATTTTCAAAAACCCTGAGGAATATATCGACGAGTACAAAAACAACTCGAATGTCCTCGGCAAGGAAATCGTCTACATTCAGAACGGTATTTCTCACACCGCCACAGCAGTAGATATAGATAAAAAAGGTGGTCTCATCGTCGAAAAAGACGGAGAAAAAATTACATTGACAAGCGGAGAAATCTCTGTGAGATTCCGCTGAAATAAAACTATATAAAAGGAGAATTGTTATGTATAAGGGAACAAAAACCGAAAAAAATCTGATGGAAGCCTTCGCAGGTGAATCACAGGCAAGAAACAAGTACACTTACTTCGCAAGTGTAGCTAAGAAGGAAGGCTATCAGCAGATCGCTGCTATCTTTGAGCAGACTGCTAACAACGAAAAGGAACACGCTAAGCTCTGGTTCAAGGCTCTCGGTGAACTCGGTACTACAGCTGAAAACCTTGCCGCTGCAGCAGAAGGCGAAAACTATGAGTGGACAGATATGTATGACCGTTTCGCAAAAGATGCTGAAGAAGAAGGCTTCACAGCACTCGCTGCTCAGTTCAGAGCTGTAGCTGCAATCGAAAAATCACACGAAGAGCGTTACCGTGCACTTCTTAACAATGTTGAGATGAAGGCAGTATTTGAAAAGAGCGAAGAAATCATGTGGGAATGCCGTAACTGCGGTCACCTCGTAATCGGCAAAAAAGCTCCTGAAGTATGCCCTGTATGTAACCATCCGCAGAGCTACTTCGAGATGAGAAAAGAAAACTATTAATCCTGATACAAAAAGACGACCTCATCTGAGGTCGTCTTTTACTTTATTTGCTCTTTTTCTCTTTCTTAACTTTCACTTTCTTTTCTTTGACAGGCGGGTTTTTGATAGCCAACTTAGCTTCAGCAGGAAGTGTTACATAGTAAGCAACAGTCCAGAGAAGTATACCTATGAAGAGAAGTGCCATAGTTATGACTGCATTTCCGAGCTGGAAGACGTCGATATCAACGCTGCCCGACAGCAGGAACGACATTATTCCCGCCACGCTGTCCGCCGCTTCAAAAGTACTGTCAGAAAGTATCTTACCTATATCAACGCCACCCGTAACAAACGGAGTCGTAAAGTTCTGGAAAAATGACATTGACAGGAAACAAGCGAGTGCACCGCCTGCACTAAGACCCATAACAGTCTTGTGTGCCTGAGTGAAGAGTGCACAACCCATTATCACGATAGCGATCAGAAGTGCGATACCAAGCATCACGGCAGCAGCCACAAGCCAACCTTTTTCGTCAGAAACCGATTTTGGAAGATTTTCAAAGTGGAAAAGCGGCTCAAGAAAGTCGAATGTACCGTTCTGAATGTGTTCGATGATATCGATGACGCTGAGATTTTCTTCGATTCCTGTATTACCCATGATTCCTGAAAGCATTTCGCCCGGTGTGATAACTATTCTTATAAGAATTCGTGTGATCGCTGCAGGAAATACCGCCACAGCCAGCACAAAAGTTACGATTCTGTTAAGGATTTTCATACAATTTCCTTCTTTTCTTTTTTTTACTTGCCCCACGATGAGTTAAGAGCAACTGTACGGTTAAATACAAGCTTATCATCTGTGCTGTCCTTGTCGACGCAGAAATAACCGTTACGCATAAACTGGAAGGTATCGCCCGGCTTCACGTTGCCGAAACCACCTTCAAGAAGACAGTTGTCGATAACCTCAAGTGAATTCGGGTTAAGGTCTTCCTCATAGTCGTGATCCTTACCCGGTTCTTCTGCACTGAAGAGTCTGTCATAAAGACGAGCTTCGCACTTGATGCAGTCGTTTGCATTCACCCAATGGATTGTACCCTTGACCTTTCTTCCGTCAGGTGAGTTTCCTCCGCGGCTTTCAGGGTCATAAGTACAATGAAGGCAGGTTACATTGCCGTCTTCGTCTGTTTCGTAAGAATTACACTTTACAAAATATGCACTCTTGAAGCGTACTTCGTTACCGGGGAAGAGACGGAAATACTTCTTGACAGGTTCTGCCATAAAGTCATCCTGCTCAACATAGAGCTCACGTGAGAAAACAACCTTACGTGTACCCATCTCAGGATGATCAGGATGAAGCTCAACTTCAAACTCCTCAGACTGTCCTTCGGGATAGTTGTCAATAATAACCTTCAGCGGTTTAAGCACAGCCATAGCTCTCGGAGCGTTAAGGTTAAGATTATCTCTTACACAAGCTTCGATAAGACCGTAATCAACAGTACTGTCAGCCTTTGAAACACCGATTCTGTTTATAAAATCTCTTACGGCTGCTGCAGGATAACCGCGACGACGCATACCGCAAAGAGTGATCATTCTCGGATCATCCCATCCTGCAACTATGCCCTTGTTAACCATTTCGAGAAGCTTTCTCTTACTTGTTACGCAGTAGTTGATATTAAGACGTGCAAACTCAATCTGACGAGGAGGCTCATCAAAACCGATCTGCTCAAGGAACCAGTTGTAAAGCGGACGGTGGTTTTCAAACTCAAGTGAGCAAAGAGAATACGTTACTCTTTCTCTTGCATCAGAAAGAGGATGAGCAAAGTCGTACATCGGATAAACGCACCATTTGTCGCCTGTCTGGTGGTGAGAAACGTGTGAAATTCTGTAAATAACAGGGTCACGCATATTAAGGTTAGGTGACGCCATATCAATCTTCGCACGAAGAACCTTTTCACCGTTGCCGAATTCACCGTCAGTCATTCTCTTGAAGAGATCCATATTCTCCTCAACTGAACGGTTTCTGTACGGGCTTTCCTTACCCGGCTCTGTAAGTGTACCTCTGTACTCTCTGATTTCTTCAGCAGTAAGGTCATCTACATAAGCCTTGCCGTCCTGGATGAGCTTGAGAGCACACTCGTAAACGAAATCAAAATAACCTGAAGCGTAGTAGATATTTTCCCACTTGAAACCAAGCCACTTAATATCCTCTTTGATAGCTTCGATGTACTCAACATCTTCTCTTGACGGGTTAGTGTCATCAAAACGAAGGTTGCAGATGCCGTTATACTTTTCTGCTGTGCTGAAGTCTATGCACAAAGCCTTAGCATGGCCGATGTGAAGATATCCGTTCGGCTCAGGCGGGAAACGTGTCTGTACTCTGGTATTGACTCCGTTTTCAAGATCTTCATCTATAAAATCGTGAATAAAATTGGAAACCTTGATTTCTTCTTCCATTTTATTGCCTCCTCTTATTTATATTCATTAAGTGTGCTTTCAAGTCTTGCCTTGATTTCATCGTTACCTAAAAGTGCGATGATCGAATGAAGATCAGGTGTGTTGCGACGTGATGTGATCGCGATACGGATAACCGTCGAAACATCACCAACGTGACCCTTGAAAGCCTCGGGGTTTTTCTTATATTCTTTTACATTCGGTGTGAAGCCGAGAGGCTCACAAAGGTCCTTGATTTTGTTGAACCATGTGTCCTTGTCGTCATTTGCGTCGAAAACATTAATATATGCTTCGAGAATTGCAGCAGCATCTTCCTTTGAAATATTTTCGGGAAGAGTGTGGTCAGGAGCGTAAATTGCATTGTAGAAGAATGAAACGTAATCCTTGATTTCATCCCACTTTGCAATGTCCTTACGTGGCTTTGCAGTACCTCTGTCGATTGAGAGAATTCCCTTCGCAAAAGCTTCGTCTGCTGACATAAGGTCATAAAGCTCTTTATCATAAGCCGCTGCCCATTTGATTGCTTTCTCATAAACTTCATCAGCTGTCATAACTGAGATAACGTTTTTGCTGACGTCGTTGAGCTTATTGAGGTCAAACAAAGCACCGCTTGCACTCATCTTTTTCAGATTGAACGGGAATGCTGACTGCGGAGCATCCTTATTGATCTTTCTCCAGTCCTCAAAGTTTGAGTTTGCGATTGTGAGAAGATATTCAATAACACTTTCCTTCGGATAACCGCTTTCTGTGTAGAAAGAAACTGAAGCCTCAGGGTCCTTACGCTTTGAAAGCTTACGCTTACCGCCGTTGTCTTCCTTCATAATCGGAGAAATGTGAGCATACTTCGGAACTCTGTATCCGCAGGCTTTGAAAAGCTGAATGTGAAGCGGAACTGATGAAATCCACTCGTCACCACGTACAACGTGTGTTGTTCTCATAAAGTGATCATCCACAGCGTGTGCGAAATGGTATGTAGGAATACCGTCAGTTTTAAGAAGAACAACATCCTGAATATTTTCAGGCATTTCGATTTTACCCTTGATAAGGTCATCGAACTTGATTCTGTTGTCTGCACTTCCGGGTGAACGAAGGCGGAGAGTATACGGCTTACCTGCTTCGATGTTAGCCTTCTGCTCCTCAAAGCTGAGGTCACGACATTTTGCCCATTCGCCGAAATAGCCCTGAATCGGTGTGCCAACCTTTTCCTGCTCTGCACGGATTGAATTAAGCTCGTCCTCTGAGCAGAAGCAGGGATACGCAAGACCTTTTATAACAAGGCTCTTTGCAATCGTCTGATAAATCTCTTTTCTGTGGCTCTGCTGATAGGGACCGTAATTTCCACTTTCTTCATTAAAGCCCATAACGCCCTCATCGGGAGTCATTCCGAAATCCTTAAG
>JAGBFD010000049.1 GCA_017936645.1 Clostridia bacterium | reverse complement strand
TTTTGATTTGTGATACTGTTAGACTCATCGGTATTACCTTTCTTTTTGCTGTTTTTATCGTCGTCTTTGATATCTTCAACAGATAAACGGCAATAAAGAGCTGTTATTTTTTGTTTATTCTCGGCTTTCTTTGCCATAATAAAAACTCCTTTCTTTGAAAAGCCGAGCGTTACGATTTGTCTTTGACATTATATAACGCTCGACTGATCTCATCCATTCTGTGGTTATTCTGCTTTAGTTGAAAGTATCAACTGCATAAACTGTTGCAATACGGAACGATTGCTCTCTATATCAAAATTTGCGGTGATATCATATACAGTCCTACCGATTTTTCTTGAGATATTAATTTGTTGCGGAATATTTTGAACCGGTGGGTGCTTGACAGTTTCTCTACCATGAGGAATAACATATTCTTCAAGTTCAATTCCGTTACTGTTATCAATACGTCCCATTCCACATATAGCAACATGACTGTTTGTTAAATCGTAATTTTTAATCATAGGCTACCTCCTTACCTCGCATCTCTGCCCTGACGGGCTCTGTATCTGCTCTCACAGATTTTTATGATTGCTTCTTCAATCTGTTCAGTTGTGTAGCTTTTCGGAAAGTATTTTCGTATTTTTTCAGCTGGGATTTTAATTTTCTCCCGCTGATTTGCCTTTTCTTCAGCCAAGATTTCACCAATATGCTCAGGAGTTAAGCCTTCCTCTCTGCTGATTGCACGAAGCCTCTGAGCTTGAGATAAATTCGGGGTGGCATCACATACACGGATTTCTTCAACTAAGTCCGCCTGTTCAACCTCATTCAGATATGAAAGCTCGACGGCAGGGGTGAGAGCGATTTTTCCTTCATCAACAAGGTCAAGAAGGTCGGGAATGAGATTTGTTAAACGGATATAACGGTGAATCTGCCTTGAACTTTCATCAACGGATTCTGCCATTAAATCTCTGCTGTACTTTTGGCCAACTTGTCCAAAGGCTTTACCTTGATGATTTAAGGCATCAAGCTTCAATTTATAAGCAAAGGCTCGTTCACTTGGCAGAATATGCTCTCGGTGCAGATTACTGTCAACGAGCATGATAGCTGCTTCATCTCTGCTTACGGCATAAATTAAAGCAGGTACTGTTTCCAGCCCTGCTTTTACTGATGCTCTCAGTCTTCGATGACCTGAGATGATTTCATATTCATTTTCCGTATCCTCTAAAGGTCTTACAACAATCGGTGAGATAACACCTTTCTGCTGTATGCTCTCAATAAGAATGTTCATCTCATCATTGTCTAAAACCTTATACGGATGTCCCTCAAAGGGATGAATTTTTTCTACCGGGATATTCACCGGTGCTTTCAACTTTTTATTAGCCATGTTAACGGCTCCTTTCTTTTTTATTCTTAATATTTTTGTTGTTACGGACTTTACGCCGTTCTTCAATTTGCCGCTGTCTTTCTTCCTGCTGTTTTACATAGCGGGCATATTCTTCCTGCCTTGCTATTTCAGCCTTGGTAAGATACTTAGGTGGCGGTTCACCTATGAGCTTTGAAACGGTATCAACGCTTCGGTTAAAATCGTATTCGTTGATGTTGTAATCTGCTTCTGCCTTTTGCCTTGCCTCCTTCTCTTTTTCAGGACGGATTTTCATTCTCTCGGCTTTCAGCTCTTCGGCATCTGCTTCATCAGCCTGCTTTTCGGTTTCTTGGTACTGAGTAAGTGTCTTTTGGATTTCTGCTTCCATTCTCTTTTCCTCGGCTTCAAGCTTCGGAATTTCAAACTGACGCATTTTCTCAAAGTAAGACTTTGCATTAACAATATCCTGTTCGGTTTCGCATTCATTTTGTGAGAGAATATTCTGCATTTTAAATTTCAACTCTTTAAGCTCAAATTCATAGTGACCAACCTCACATTTTGCCGAGTTGTACTTCTGCTTCATAACCTTGGGAGTAAGCTTCAGCTTCTTCTTTGCTTCTTTGAGTTTTTCTTCAGTGGCTTTAATATCTTCCTGTAGCTTATGGAAGTACACATAAAACTCATCAGCATCACGGACTTCATTCATAGCCTGATGCTTCATTTTGTTAATGCTCTTTCTTTCACATTCAAGGATAATCATACCGACACGGATGCCTTCAAGAGCATCTGCAAGTGCAGGTATGAGCAGCTTTGCCGCAGTAATAACAAGCTCTGTAAGTGCCTGAACAGTTTTACGAAGGCTGGTAATCAGACTGTTATCTTTACGGATAAGA
>JAGBFD010000048.1 GCA_017936645.1 Clostridia bacterium | reverse complement strand
GTCGGTCAGAGCCGTTCGGACTATTACATAGATGTTCTCGGCTCAGCATCGTTGCAGACGATTGTCGGCATTCCTGCGTATCCGATTCTGAATCTGAGCTATACCTGGGTTGCTCCGTTGAGACGCAGATTTACTTCGAAAACTCTTTGGGTCTTTGAAGATCTGTGGACGGATGCCTGCTGGTTGATTGTTTTTGCTATTGGTTCGATAAACAAAAACTTTATGAAACGAAGCGTGATGATACCGACCATGGCGATCGAAGAAGTCTTCGAAATGATGGTTTACGGTGTGCGTCATACCATTCCGGACGAACTTCGTAACGAAACGATGGACTATTGTGAATGGAAAAACGGATACCGTGTCGAAGCTATGACGGGTGTAGCAAAAGGTCTTGTTACAAAGCTGCAAGCTGTTGTTATGAACTCGTTCAAGAACTTTGTCCTTGCTCAGGTAGGTTATATCCAGGGTAAGTCGATAGGTACACAGAGCGATAAAGCAAAGTGGTGGCTCTTCGCTCTCGGCACAGGATTCCCTATTGTTACTGGTTGTCTCGGAATTGTACCTAAGCTTTTCTATCCTATTGATAACAAAATGCGTGATACTATGTACGCTGATCTTGCAGAACGTCGTAGTGAAGTTGCACAGAGAATGGATAAAATCGCTGATGAGATCGAAGTGTAAAATTGTAAATATGGCAACTGCGGCAAGCTTCATTATGAAGTGTGCCGCAGTTTTTAGTATGAGTTAATCTTTGAAAGGTAAAATCAGATTTACGATATATTGATATGTATGTATATAATGTAATCAGACAAGGGAAAGTCTGTATAAAAACAAACAGAAAGTCTGTTGCTTCGTTGTGCATATGCGAAGTGGCAGACTTTCTGTTTTATTTATGCTTTTTTCTTATCGAAAAATGATGTGAAGTTAATTATGAACAATAATGCATATGCAACCCACATTGGAAGATTTTCGATGAATGCACTCTTACCTACTGTCACGAGGAGTATGAGCATAAGTATGAGTACGGCACAGAAAACGATGGTTGCGATCATATACTTCTTATCCTTCTGCTTGAATTTGTGCAAAAGGAAGATGATCACACCTGCTGCACCTAAGAATGCGAAAATGAGAGCTGTCGCCCAGTGAGAGAGGCAACGTGCTGTCATAACGAGATCAAGACCTGCTGAAGGTACGTTGATTGTGACGAAAATTGCCGCACAGCCAAGCGAAGTGACGATGACTCCTGTCTTGCCCTTATAGTTGTTTTTGCGGTACATATAGAGAGTGTTTGTGAAGATAGAAAGAGAAGCCAGAACACCCCATATTCTGAAGTACCACGGATAACGCAGACCGAGCATACTTGCGGTAACGTCGGTCAGAATGTTTCCAAACTGTTCAGGGAAGCTCAGAAATCCGTACCATGTGATGAAAGCACAACCTGCAATGAGGTTTAATGCACAAAAAACGGTTGTAGCTTTTGAAAGCTTTTCGGCAAAGAGTATCTTACGGATGAAAAATGCATAGAGAAACAGCAGAGTAGTCGAACCGATTACCCAGAGCCAGAACACAACAGGACCGGAAAAGAGAGGCTCATAAAGCATACCGTCAAACTTTGCAATGAAATCCTCTGCGGGCAGATTCATGTCTGCGGATGTGGGGATTATGTAACGGTATTTGTCCCAACCCATAAAAAGGGACATCCATAGTCCGTAAACAGTGGCAATGATACACCACATGCCCGTGAAAAGATTTTTTGTTTTGTTATCATTCATGGCAGTCACTCCTTGATAAATTGGTTATTCTAATTTTAGCATTAAATACGACTTAAATCAACAAAAAAGAATAAAATGGGACATGCAGAGCAGATTTATCTTTAAAAGTGAAAGAGCCCGGGGAGAACCGGGCTCTTATTCGTTAGAATTAGTGCTTTTAGTTTTTTATCTTTTCTGCATTGTGATGATCTTTTTGTAGAAATCAACTGCACCTTGTAAAGTGTTGCATTCGATGTTTTCGTCAAGACCGTGCATACCCTTCATCTGCTCAGGACCGTAAATAACGGGAGCGAAGCGTACACAGCTGTCACAGATTTTTGAATAGAAACGTGCATCTGTTGCACCTGTAACGACGTAGGGGCTGCAACCGACACCGGGGAAACACTCATTGATAGCTGTTTCGACCATCTTGAAAGCCTCTCCGTTTATGTCAACACAGGGAGAAGGATAGCCTTTGTAAACCACTTCTGTTTCAATGTCGTATTTCTTGGCAAGATTTGAGATAACCTCAAGACTTTCATCTGTGCCCTGATGAGGAATGTATCTCATATTTGCACAGATTGAAGCTTCCTGCGGAATAACATTGTAACCGTTTGAGCCTTCGGACATTGTGAATGCGATCGTTGTTGAAAGCATAGCACCTGCCTGAGCACTTATCATCGGAAGGAGTTTTTTCATAAGAGGTTTGAAAAGCCAGAGGTTTCCGAAAATAAGTCTTAAACCGAAACCTGCGTACGGTGCAAGTTTTGAAAACATAGCTTCGACTTCAGGCATGAATTCAACGTTGAACGGATTTTTCTTATCAACCTGAGCCACAAATTTTGAAAGTCTTGCGATAGGAGTGTTTTTCGGAGGAGCACTTGCGTGGCCGCCTGTAGAGCGTGCGATGAACTTAACGTCTCCGTAGCCTTTTTCAAAAACACCAACCATGGCGAAGTTACCTTTGATACCGGCTATCGGATCCTGAATGATACCGCCGCCTTCGTCACATACAAGGAAAAGTTTTACACCTTGTTTGTCGAGGTAATCGACGATTTTCGGAGCACCGTCACCACCGATTTCTTCTGTACAGCTGCTTGCAATGTAAACATCACAGTCGGGAGTGTAGCCTTCTTTTAGAAGTTCTTCTGCAGCCTGAAAGAAAGCCATGACGGTACACTTGGTGTCTGATGTGCCTCGTCCCCATACCTTGCCTTCGGCTACTTCACCGCTGAACGGAGGATACTTCCAGTCGCCCGTAGCTTCGACGACATCCTGATGGCTCATAATGAGAATGGGCTTTTCACTTGACTTGCCTTTCCATTTGAAAAGGAGATTTCCGTCAATTTCGGTCTTTTCGAGCTTTTCGTGAACGGTCGGGAAAAGCTTTTTGAGTACTTTGTGAAAACCGAGGAATTTCTCAATGTTTTCTTCACCGCGTTTAGAGATTGTTTCGTACTGAACCATTTCCGAAAGCTTTTGGACATATTCATCTGTACGTTTCGGGTCGGGGTTCGGGACATAGTCAGCTTTTTTTGTCTTCATAAGAGCTGTTCTGATGACTGCAACGAGAAGCAAAAACACGAGGATTGCAACTACAGCGAGAACAGCATAAAGAACGTATTTCATAATATCGCCTCTTTTTAAAAGTATGACATAATTATAACAGATTTTTCTCTTTTTTCAATCATAATATGCAGACAAAATGTCAAAAAAGCAGAGTTTTTGTTTACATAAAATTCACTTGTATGATCAGAGGTATTGTGATATAATGTAAACGGAAATATTTTTGCCGTAATGAATGGAGGATGTTTTATGGATTTTGGAAAGTTGGCAGCATCAGCTGTTAAAAAAATTGCTACTAAAAAAGGCAATAAGCTCAAGAAAAAAGGACCTGCTCCTGAGCTTGAGAAAGTTATGCCCTCTACCATTAAAAATAATAAGGATTCAAAATATGATGTAGGTTTTGCCAAGCGTGAGATTATGCCTGATGACTTCGGTAAGAAAAAGTATTACATAGCAGGTCACAAGATGGCTCAGGATATGACAGGTATCCACGACAATCTTACAGCGAGTGCTATGTGGCTCGGTGTTGGCGACGAAGGCGGTATCATCATTGTTACAGCTGATATCATCGGACTTACCAATACTGAAGTTACGCTCATCCGTGAGAGCCTTGCTGATTTCTGTGCGAAAGCTAAGTGTAAGGCTATCAATATCTGCTGTACTCATCAGCACGCAGGTTTTGATACGGTAGGTTATTGGGGCAGACTTCCTTTCACGGGAAAAGTCGACACTTATATGAATAAGATTTTCAAGACAATCAAGGAAATCTGTATCGAGGCTTACGAAAACAGAACTAAGGGTGATCTTTATCTCGGCACGACCCACGTACCTGAGGCTCAGAACGACAGACGTCCTCCGTTTGTTCTCCACGATACACTCACGAGATTCCGTTTTGTTCCCGATAACGGTTCAAAGGAGACATGGCTTCTGAATTTCGCGGCTCATCCCAACACCCTCGGCGGCGGCAACACCCTCTGCAGTGCGGACTATCCGTACTTCCTGCGTGAAGCCATCTATAAGGAAAAGGATGTCAATATTCTTTTCGGTATCGGTGCTATCGGTGCAGTTGATCCGGGTGAATTTGATGACGAGGAAGACAGATGGGTAAGAACTGAAAAGCAGGGCAAGGCTCTTGCCGCGGGTGCACTCAGGATAGATAATGACGAAAAACTTCCTGCTGAAATTACGGTCCTTCAGCAACCGTTCTATTATCATGCAGATAACGGTGTTCTTGCTTTCCTTGCGATGCTCAATGTTATGAGTTCGAAGATGGTTGCAAGTGATGAAGCAGAGCTTGGTATGGCACTTGTTTCGGAAATGACATATATGAAGATAGGTACACAGCAGGTTCTTCTCATTCCGGGTGAAGCATTCCCGGAAATCGCTTACGGTGGTGCCGCATCTGCGGAAGAATCTCCGACAGGCAGAGGACCTGAAATCAATCCTCCTTCATTTGTTGAGGTCGCAGGAGATGAGAATCTTCTCGTTTTCGGTGTAAGTAATGACTTTACGGGATATGTCGTTCCGCCGAATGATTTCATCCTTCACGAGACAGAAGCTTATCTGAGCACAGCTAAGGATAAATTTGACCGTGGTCATTACCATGAGACAAACTCGCTCGGATATTCGGCAGCAAAGACTCTTTCAAACACCTTTGCTGACATAATGAGCAGAGTAAAATAAAATTACAAAGACAACAGTACGGTGAGAACCGTACTGTTTTTAAGAGGTTTCCTATGAAGTATAAGTATGAGTTGCATTGTCATACAGGGGATGTAAGCCGCTGTGCGGATTGTCCTGCTGAAAAAGCAGTCGAGATATACAAGTCGAAGGGATATGACGGTATTGTTATTACGGATCACTATTCGCCTCTGACTTTTCTGGACAGACATCTTTTCGCTCCGCAGAAAGAAGTTGATTTTTATCTGAGTGGTTACGAAAAAGCTCTTGCTGCGGCAGGTGATGATTTTACCGTTTTGTTCGGGATGGAAATACGCTTTTACGGAAACGGTAACGATTATCTTGTTTACGGAGTCACACCTGAATTCATAAGAACACACGGGAATCTTATGACTTATTACCCCAGACGCTTTTATGAGCTGTGCAAGGAAAATAATATGGTATTTCTTCAGGCTCATCCGTTCAGACCGTACATTTTCAGGACGAATCCAAAGTACCTCGACGGTTGTGAAATTTACAACGGAAAAGGACGCGATACGGACATAAACAAAAAAGCGGAAGAATGGGCAGAAAAAAATAATATGAAAATCCGCGTAGGCGGTACAGATTTTCACAGAGAATCGCATGTGGAAAATTTAAGCGGAATCATCACGGATGAGAGAATAAAAACAAATGATGATTTACTGAGAATTCTCAGAAGCGGAAAATTTGAAATTATAAAGTGATTAGTCAGGAAAGGAGGGGAGAGATGAAGCTTCAGGAAAAAGATGCGGCTGAAGAAGTTTTGTTAAAACAGGGAGAAGCCGTATCAGATGAAACATCGGAAAAAGCGGAGAAAAAAGAAATTAAAGCCCGAAAAAAAGCAGACAAGAAGATAAAAAGAAAATTTCGTGCAAAAAAGATGAGGAAAGTTGTTGCGGTCATTCTTGCAATTATGCTTTTTACGTTCTCTTTGCAGACAGGTTCCGTTTCCGGTAAAGAGGAACCTTTCATTGCAATGGAAGGTGAATTCAGATGCGACTGGTTTGGTGAATCTCTCATCTATCCTTACACTTATTCTGATTCGTATTTTGAAAGAAACGCTTACGAATACAATCACGAATTGGCACTGTATGCACTTGGTGTTTCTATGGCGTCTTTTAATTCGTTTGACACTTCTAAGCCTGATGAACACGTCCGCAAAATGCTTAATGAATGCGGTTACGAGGTCGAAACCTTTGCTTACGAAACCGCAGGTTATGACGAAATAGCACTCGCTGTCGGCAGAAAAGACATCGAATTAAACGGAAAGAAGACGACACTGATCGTAGCTACCGTGAGAAGCGGAAACTACGGTATGGAGTGGGGCGGCAACCTGCGCATAGGCACAGGTTCTGAACACGAAGGATTCAAGATCTCTAAGGATAAAGTTATGCATTACTTCAACGAGTATTTTGAAGATTTCGTGCCGTACGGTGAAGTGAAGCTTCTCGTGGCAGCTTACAGCCGTGGTTCATCGATAGGAAATCTTTTTTCGGCAGAGCTTATTGACGGAAGTTATGTCGAAACACTCGACGGTGCTGAAGATAATATCTCAAAGGCTTCGCTGAAAAAAGAAAATATTTATTCCTATTTCTATGAAATTCCTCAGTGTACAAGTGACCCTGCAGCAGGAGATGAACTTTATCATAATATATTTAACATCGTAAATCCGAACGATTATTTTGCGATGTTTGTTATGGATATCTATGACTTCACCTGCTACGGAAGAAAGCTTTATCTTCCTTCGGTTTCACGCTGTGAGAACTATGACGAATTTTATGAAGCTGCCTGCGAGGAATTTGAATCTTTTATGTCACGTATGGGTAAAAATCCGAACAAGTGCTTCTATTCTGAAGAAGATTCGGTTTCCTGTGAAGCGATATTTAATTATATTTTCCATGCTCTGGCGACGGATGTTATGCTCAGCAGGGAATACTACGCTGAAAATCTTGAAAAACCGATGGTGTATTTTGCGGGTCAGTATATGGGAAAGAATAAGAGTATCGGCGAACTTTTAGGCTCGTTTGGTGTCATAGCGGCTGCTTCGGTCAAGGGTATCGCTCCTTCAAATGCAGATGTAATAGATTCTGACGGTTTTGTGGCATACATCTCGGATGAACTTAAGGCAAGCGGTACGTGCGAGGAGTTGACGGACGAAGAAACCGAAAGACTTTTTGAAATTCTCGATAAGATCATTAAACTTATCTATGATAATTATGAAAGTGCCACGGTAATTTTTACTCAGTTCAACACAGCTCTTAATGTTCATCAGCCGTATGTTCAGCTTACTTGGATGCGTCTTCTCAGCGAAGAACAGATGCTTGAAATCAACAGCGATATTGATGCTCCGTTGCGACTTAATTGCTATCGTGTTGCATTGGATAAAGGCAGCAAGGGCAAGATTGACTTTGAATACTCAACACCTGACGGAAAAGTAGAATGGTCAAGTGCTGACGAAAGTGTTGCCACCATCGATGGTGACGGTATTATCGAAGCAAAGGCAAAAGGAGAGACGGTGCTTCAGGCTGTGCTTTATGATGCTCAGGGAAATGAGATCACAAAGACCGACGTCCCGGTAAAAATACTTTAAAAGATTGAAAACCGTGGTTTATTCCACGGTTTTTTTACGTAGCGAAGTTATTTTTCTGATCCAGAGGATCTCTTCCTTTTCGATAGAACTGAAAATTTTCAAAAATAATAGATACAGTAAAACGCTGAAAAAGGTAGTAGTGACAGCATGTATTCTTACTGATTGATCTGAAAAAATATTTTCAAAAAAGATACTTTTGATCATTCCTGTGCAGACGACACAAAGCGTAGGTGTAACGATACTTTTGAAAAGGTCTACACGTACCTCGCTGACTATGGTAAGACGTCTGAAGCTGAGTGCGAAATTAATTATTTCGCTGAGAAAAACCACAAATATATATCCTTTTACGGAGAAGATCGGAACTAGTATATATACAAACACTACGCAGATACAGGCATCTATTATATTGTATCTCATATAGCTCATTTGCTGATCAAGACCTTTGAGTATTCCGTCTATGGTCATATCAAGGTACATAACGGGTATAAGAACAGCGAGGATTTGTGTATAAAATGCGACACCGCTTTCAGAGTATATTGCTGATGAAATCTCGTAAGCGTTGAAGTAGATTATACCTGCTGTGCCGATGGAAAATAAAAGTGCTATGTGAAGTACTCTTGCTGTCATATAGCTTATGTGGGTATATTTTCCTGATATGTATCGGGATGAGATTTCGGGTACGAGCAGACCTGAGAGTGAGGACAAAAGTGCAGACGGATACAGTATGAGAGGCAGACTCATTCCGTGAATTATGCCGTAAGTTGCCATAGATGACTGAGGATTGACACCTGACTTTCTGAATCCTACAGGTATGAGTAAATGCTCAACGGTCATAAGCACAGACCGCATCTGAGCACCTGTCGCATCGGGTATGGCGATACGCAGAAGTTTTTTGAGTATAGAGACAGTATCGGATTTTCTGGCAGTTTTTGTGTTTATGAATTTGTAGAGAATAAAAGAAGAGAGCATAGAAAAGATTTCGGCACAGGTCATTCCGAAAACAATTGCCACGCAGGACGCTTCAAGACCGTGAGAAGCAGCATTCCTGAGTGCAAAAACTGTTACGAAAATTTTGAAAACTTGTTCGCACAGCTGCACGGCGGTGTAACGCACAAGCTTGCCTGCGGCCGTAAAATAACCGCCGAGTGAGGCGGAGGCTGCGATGAAGGGCAGACTCAGACTCAGGACCTTGAGAGAAGGAATGCTTCTGCTGTCGCAAATCCATTTTGTACCTATAATCTCGGAAAAGCTAAACATTATGGCTGCGATGAATGTTCCGCATATAAGTGAGTAAAAAAGACATAGCCGCATGATTTTTCTTTCGGAAAATTTATTGTCAGAAAAATTGTCGGCTACAAGTCTCATGGAGGCGAGCCGTATTCCGCCTGATGCGAAAGTTATTGCCATAGAATAGACAGAACTTATCAGCTGAAACAGGCCTATTCCGTCTGCTCCTATTTTTTCTGTCAGATAAACATTGAAGCTGACGGCAATAGTTCTCATAATGAATGAAGCCACCGTCAGTAAAAGTGTGTTATGTAAAAGTTTTTTTGCACCTGCCATATAATCACTCCGGAAGAATTATATGCGATGAACTTTGTTTTAAGAATTGAAAATAATTTTCTGATATGATATAATCATTGAAAAAAGGGGGGCTATTTATGAAAAAACTTTTAGCAGTTTTTCTTTCTGTAGTTATCGCTTTTTCACTTAGTGTATCGATTTTTGCACAGGCTGAAAAAGAAGAATGCGATTGCGGCAATATTCCGGTGATTTTTGTGTCGGGTTTTGCGTACACAGAGCTTGTGGCAAATGCAGGCACGGAGGATGAGTACGGAGCATTCGGCGTAGAGAGCGAAGCTATAACGGATATGGTGAAAAAACTGATCCTACCTTTATTTGAACTTGTGTTTACGGGAAATTATGATAAGTTTGCTCACAAACTAAGTGCAGAGGTAAATGATCTTTTCTACGATACAAGTTGTGATGAAAACGGCAATCCTAATAATCCTACAGTTGATATCGAGTTTTTCGAGTATCCGTCACAGTATCATTTCAGAAACAGAAAGTCGACTTTCCGTTATGACTGGCGTAAGGACGTTTTTGATATAGCGGCGGAGCTTAATGATTATATCGAAGAGACAAAACGTCTTACGGGACACAGCAAGGTTGCTCTGAGAGCTGAAAGTATGGGCGGTGCCGTGACTATGGCTTACCTCCACACTTACGGCTACGATAGCGTTGAAACTGTGGTTATGCAGTCGTCGGCTTTCGACGGTATTGAAATGATGACTTCGCTTTTTGTCGGTGATCTCTCACTCAATGCAAAGTCGGTAATGAATTATGTCGGAAATTTCCTTGAAGGAAATTCTACGGAAATGGTATTCTACCGTGCCCTTTACAACACTCTTTCGATACTTGCATATACTCCTGTCGTAAAGCTTATCGGAGGTTTTATAGGAAATATTGAAGACGTTGTTTATGAAGATTGTATTAAATCTCTCTTTGGTTACATACCCGGAATATGGGTGTTTGTCGCAGAAGACGCATATGAAGAAGCTAAAGAATTTATGCTTGATGAGGAAGTCAATAAAGAACTCATAAAGAAGATTGACAGATATCATTATGAGGTTATGAACCGTAAGGAAGATATAATCGAAGATGCTATGGCAAACGGTGTCAACTTTGCTATCATTTCCAACTACGGCAAAGCTGCTGTTCCGCTTGGTGAAGAAAGCTCAAATCAGAGCGATTTCCTTATCGATACGAAGCACACGTCGCTCGGAGCAACTTGTGCACCGTACGGAGAAACACTTGGTGAGGGTTATGTTCAGAAAATCGATGACGGACACAATCATCTTTCTCCTGACAATGTGATCGATGCATCTACCTGTGCTTTCCCTGAAATCACGTGGTTTATCAAGGATATGATGCACACTTGGTATACTGACGGATATAACGAGTTCGTATATACTCTTATTTATACACCCGGACAGGAAACGATACACACATACGATGAGTATCCGCAGTTCCTTTGCAACAATCAGGAAACAGAGGCTCTGGAACCGCTTACTGCTGAAAATATGAATACACAGAGTACGGATGTTGATTACATAGCACTTATCAAGTTGCTTATTACAAAAGCAGAAGAAGCATAATATAGAGGCGGGAATTAAATTTCCTGCCTTTTCTTTTCGTCAAATTCATCAAATTCAGACTTTGTATTAGTGCAATTTGACAGTTTTAAAAAAACAGTTTATTTTTGCTGGAATTCAATGTTTTAATGTGCTAAAATCTTAATGTGAATTTTTGCAATTCAGGAGGTATTTGTTATGAAAATTAAAAAAGTATTGGCGGTAATGTTGTCAGTTGTTATCCTTGCAACAGGCACAGCAGTAGGTGCTTATGCCGCAAATGACGTCGATTACACTATCAACAGTACGTACGAAAACATTGATTGGTCAACTTATAATCAGTACAAGGCTGACCTTCATTCTCATTCAACGGTTTCTGACGGTGATCAGACTATCAGACAGCAGGTTGAAAAGCACTATGAGCACGACTTCGACATTATGGCTCTCAGCGACCACGGAACGGTTGACTACGGATGGGATAAGGATACTGAGGCTAAGACTATCCGTGTGGTTCTTTCAATAAAGGAAGGTAACCGCCCTATAGATCCGCTTAATGCTTCAGGTGTTACTGATGCAGGTGCAGATTATACGTATGCTGATGATTATTACAAGCAGTATGATGAAAACGGTAATGCACTTCATACAATGATGAGAGTTCCGTTTGCAAACGAGCAGAACCCGACATCGTTTAACAACGCTCACGTCAACACATGGTTCGTTGATTACGGTAATGATGTCGTAGGCGGAACAAGTGACTACATGACACCTATCAAAAATGTGGATAAGCTCGGCGGACTTTCAGTCATCAATCATCCGGGCGAGTATTCGGGTGCAAGAGATGAGGAGTGCTACGAGGATGCATATGATATGGATAATATCCACTATCAGTATGTCGTAAATAAGTTTGCAAATCTTCTTCTTGATTATGATTCGTGTATCGGTATTGATATCAACAGTAAGGGCGACGGCAGAACACGTTTTGACAGAAAACTCTGGGATATTCTTCTTCAGAAGGTTGTTCCTCACGGCAGAAACGTTTATGCTATAGCTACATCAGACGCTCATAACCCCGATATCGTAAATTCAGGTTACACCTGGATGGTTATGCCTGAGCTTACACAGACAGATTTGAGAAGCTGTATGGAAAACGGTGAATTCTTTGCAGCAAGTTACTATATGGGAAGTCGCGAGGAAATCAAGGCATGGGCAGCAGAGCTCAGTGCAGCAGGTGTTGCACCTGAATTTGCAGCAAAGCTTCAGGCTACTTATGACACTATCGTTGAAGAAGAGAAGAACGGCGGACAGGATACAAAATTTGAATTCGATCAGAGTGCTGCTGTTCCGATGATAACGAATGTTCAGGTTGACGATAATGCTGATACTATCACGATCGGCACAAAGGATGCATATATGGTTCATTGGATTGCTGACGGTGAGTTCATTGCGACAGGTAATTCAATCGACCTTGATGATTACTCAGACAAAATCGGTTCATACGTAAGAGCTGAAGTCATCGGTGAGGGCGGAGTTATCTACACTCAGGCATTTACCCTTGAGTACGAAGGTGCTCCCGAAGCTGAAGATGAGTTCTTCGTTGACCTCGGTTTACCTGCAACTCTTATCTGTGATACTATCGTAAAAGCTCTTGCTTTTGTGCTCAGATTTACAGGTATTATCGCTCTCGGTAATCTTTTCCTTAAATAATTATAAGTTGTAATTTCAAGGCGGTGTAAAAATGGAAAGAAAAGTAAAGGTAGGTATTATCGGTTGTGGCGGCATTTGTAACGGTAAGCATATGAATGCTCTTACACATCTTGATTATGTTGAGATTGTCGCTCTTTGCGATATCATTGTAGAAAGAGCGTATGAGACAAGAGAAAAGTTCAATCTTGGTGAGAATGTGGCAGTCTATGAGGATTACAAAGAGCTTCTTAAAGATGAAAGCATCGAAGTTGTTCACGTTCTTACACCTAACCGTTCTCACAGCTTCATAACGATTGATGCACTTGAAGCAGGTAAGCACGTAATGTGTGAAAAGCCAATGGCGAAGACTGCAGCTGAGGCTCAGGCGATGCTCGATGCATCAAAGAGAACGGGTAAAAAACTCACGATCGGCTATCAGAGCCGTTGGAGAGACGAATATCTCTACCTCAAAAAAGCTTGTGAAGACGGCGAGCTCGGTGATATTTACTACGGCAGAGCGATCGCTCTTCGCAGACGTGCAGTTCCGACCTGGGGTGTTTTCCTCAACGAATATGAGCAGGGCGGAGGTCCTCTCATTGATATCGGTACTCATGCTCTTGACCTTACACTCTGGCTTATGGATAACCACGAGCCGAAGATGGTAGTGGGTACATCATACAAGAAACTCGGCAAGCAGGTCGGCACAGCTAATGCGTGGGGCGACTGGGATACTGAAAAGTTTACTGTCGAAGATTCAGCTTTCGGCTTTGTTGTTATGAAAAACGGTGCGACGGTTTCCGTTGAATCGAGCTGGGCACTCAATATCGCAGATCCTATGGAAGCAACCGTTATGCTCTGCGGTGACAAGGGCGGAGCAGATACGATGGGTGAGGATGATCTTCGTATCAACTTCGTTAAGAACGGACGTCAGGTCATTGAAACACCGAATTTTGATTGCGGTGGTGTTGCTTTCTATGACGGTGACAGTACTGATCCTGAGGTTCTTGAGGCAAACGGATTCTATCAGGCTGTTATCAACGATACTGAAGTGCCGACAAAGCCTGAGCAGTCATTGGTTGTCACGCAGATTCTTGAGGCTATTTACGAGTCTGCAAAGACGGGTCAGCCGGTATATTTTGATTAAATAAAATTTTAAGGAAGGTCAGACTTAATTCTATATTTTAGATTTAAGTCTGACTGTTATTTCAGGAGAATTAGTATGAATAAATTTGACAGTATTTATTGGAATGGTGCAAAACTTATAAAGACGGATATGAAACTCTATGCCGATTTCGAAAATTCGCCTTGGTGTGATGATAGTGAAAAGGCTAAGTTTCAGTTTTCGGATGTCCGTTGTGATGACGGTATGCCGATGTTTGCAACGGATTTTGAAGTTGAAAGCTTCTCGACCGCAAAGCTCAGCTTTACGGCACTCGGATGTATTGATATTTTCATAAACGGTAAAAGAGCAGGCAATGACGAATTGAAGCCGGGTTGGACAAATTACAATAAAAGAGCACTTTACTATGAATATGATATAACTTCATATATCTCCGGAGGTAAAAACAGAATTCTTCTCGTTGCAGCCCCGGGTTGGTATCAGGGCAGAATTTCGGGAGGTTACTACGGTGTGCATATGCCTGCAGTAATGGCTTGTGTGACCGTAGAAAACGATGAGTCAAAGAAAGTGTTTGTAACTGATGAAGCATGGAAAGCAACCTGTGGCGGTCAGATACGTACTGCAGATATCTGGGACGGCGAGTACCGTGACGGCAGATTTGACAGTTACGAAAAGATTTCTTGTGCGGATTACGATATATCCGATTGGAAACAGGCTGAAATCTGTGACTATTTTGACGGTGAGATAACTGAATTTGTAGGACCTACAGTCAAAGTCAGAGACGGTCTTAGTATGGATGCAAAAAAGATGACTGTTTATGAATCGACCAAGGATAACGGTACTCAATACGGAGAGATTGACGTCCTGTCAACTCCCGACAGTCTTCCGCTTACACTCAAAGCAGGTCAGAAGCTTGTAATTGACCTTGAACAGGAAATCGTAGGATGGACAAAAATAGGTGTCAGAGGTGAAAAAGGGACTGCGGTAAAAGTTCGTTATGCAGAGTTTGTAAATGATTCAGGTGACATCGAAAGGGGAAATGACGGGCCAAAGGGTAGCGTTTATACAGTAAACCTCCGTTCTGCAAAGGGCAAGTCACATTACATCCTTTCGGGTGAAGGTGAAGAGATTTACAGACCGACTTTCACATTCTTCGGCTTCCGTTACGTTGAAATCTCCGCAGATAACGATATTGAGCTTACTTCATTTATTGCAGAAGTTGTAGGCTCAGACACAAAAGAAATCGGTCATATGGAGACCTCCGACGAACTTATAAATAAGCTTATTTCAAATGTAATCTGGGGACAGAGAAGCAACTATCTCTTTATTCCGACGGATTGTCCTCAGCGTGATGAGAGACTCGGCTGGACAGGAGACGCTCAGGCTTTCAGCGTGACTGCGGCTTACAATGCCGATGTACTCGGATTTTTTAAAAAGTGGATGCAGGATATGCGTGATGCTCAGAGTGATGAGGGTGCATACGGTGATATTGCACCGCGTGTATCATACTGCAGTTCAGACAATGCAACAGCCTGGGGAGATGCAGGTGTCATAATTCCGTACAATCTTTACAAGCTCTACGGTGATAAAGAATTTGTCGAAGAACACTATCCTTCAATGGAAAAATATATCGCACAGCTTATAGAAAATTACGGATTTGAAGGACCTATTCCCCGTTACGGTGACTGGCTTGCTTACGATTACTGTAAAAACGAATACCTCTCATCAGCCTTCCTGATCCATGATCTTGATATGATGGCGTTTATGAGTGATGAACTTGGAAAGACAGACAGGGCAGAGCATTACAGATCGCTGAGAAAAGAAGCACATAAGTATTTCGTTGATACATTTATGAAAGACGGTGAGCTGATAGACAAAACTCAGACAGACTATATCATTGCTATTGCTTTTGATCTTATCGAAGGTGAATATCTTAAAAAAGCTTCTGCCGAGCTTGTGCAGAAGATCAAGGATAACGGCAACCGCCTTTCAACAGGCTTTGTAGGTACATATAATCTTTGTCCGGCACTTTCAAAGATCGGTGAAGATAACCTCGCCTATACTCTTCTTATGCAGAGAAATGAACCGTCGTGGCTTTACAGCATTGATCAGGGTGCTACTACTATCTGGGAACGTTGGAATTCCTATACTCTTGAAAAAGGCTTTGGCGATGTGGGTATGAACTCTTTCAATCACTATGCCTACGGCTCGGTTCAGGAGTGGATGTACCGCTATATGGCGGGTATCGAAACAGACGGTGTCGCTTTCAGAAATATTCTTCTTCAGCCGAGAGTGGATACCAGAACGGGTGATGAGCTTCCCGAAGGTCAGAACAGAATGAAATGGGTACGCTGCTCATATGACTCAGTCGCAGGTCTCATTGAGAGTAACTGGACTAACGACGAAAGCTTCGTATATGAATGTACGATTCCGGAAGGCTCCTCTGCGACTCTCCTCTTGCCGATGTTTACTGATTCCGTTATCGTAAACGGTGTGGAGCACAGCTTTGATGAGTTCGAAAAGCAGGACGGCTGTGCTGTGATCAGACTTGGCACAGGCAGCTATGTATTTGAGGAAGTGTAATTTATGATCGGTGATAAATCATTATGTCTTGCACTCGGTATGCAGCTCGATGTGCCTGTTACTGAACAGCAGGAGCTTTTGAAAAACGCAGGGTTTGACAGATTTGCTTTTGACAGAGAAAAAAGAGGCACCTCAGAGTTAACTGAGATGCTGATGAAAAAGGCTGAAAAATTAAATCTTGACTGTGAGTATATTCACGCTCCTTTTTACGGTATGGATGATATCTGGCACGATGAAAGCGGTGAGCTTTCAGAAATAATGCTCAGGGATCTTTATGCGACGATTGATGACTGTCACGGTTACGGTGTGCGTTACGCTGTGTTTCATGCGATCATAGGTATGGACAACTGCACACCTACTGAGCTCGGTCTTCAACGCCTTGACGATGTTGTAGACTATGCGGTGAGGAAGAGTGTGTATCTCGCCTTTGAGAATACAGAGGGCGAGATGTACCTTGATGCGATACTCAGCCGTTACAAGGATGTTGGAAATGTCGGCTTCTGCTTTGATTCGGGACACGAGCTGTGTTATAACTACGGCAGGGATGTCCTCTCAAAGTATTGTGAAAGGCTTTTTGTAACTCATCTGAATGACAATAAAGGAATGACGGGTGATGAACTGACCTTTTATGATGACTGCCATTTGCTTCCTTTTGACGGAATTGCTGATTGGGAAGGCATAGCGAGACGGATAAATAAAGGCAACTATAACGGTACATTTTCTTTTGAAGTCATATCAAAGGGCAGACCTACACGGACGGATAATGAGATTTACAACCATTTATCTGCTCAGGAGTATGTCAATGAGGCATATCGCAAAGCCGTACAGTTTGTTAAGCTTATAGAATCAGTGTAACAGAAAAACACGGAACGGTACATTTTCGTATCGTTCCGTGTTTAAGTTTTGTTAAGTATTATTCTTCGGTCTTGGGAGCAAACAAGTACTTGAAAATGAGTCCTGCGAGAGCCGCACCTACAAGCGGAGCGAGGATGAATACCCATACCTGACTCAGAGCTTCGCCGCCCTGGAAAACTGCGGGAGCAAGGCTTCTTGCAGGGTTAACGGAAGTTCCTGTAAGAGGAATACCGATGATGTGGACAAATGTAAGTGTAAGACCGATCACGATACCTGCGATATGAGATGTTTTCTTGCTTGAAGTAACTCCGAGGATTGTCATAACGAAAACGAATGTAAGCACGATTTCTACGACTACCGCACCTGCCGTTGTGAGCTGAACGGCACTTGCTTCGCCAAAGCCGTTACTGCCGAAGCCTTCAGGAAGATCAGTGTTTTTTGTAATGAAAAGAAGGATTCCGCTTCCTGCGAAAGCACCTGCAATCTGTGCGATAACATAGCCGATAAAATCAACGAAACTCATACCACCGTTAATAAGCACAGCGAGTGAAACTGCGGGGTTGACATGGCAGCCTGAAACATGGCCGATCGCGTAAGCTGCTGCTACGATAGCAAGACCGAAAGCAAGTGCGATAGCGACTACACCGAGAGTGCCGCTTCCTGCACCTCCCGTGAGACCACCGGTGACTACTGCAGTTCCGCATCCGAAGAGGACGAGAACCATTGTACCGAAAAATTCGGCAAGATATTTTTTGATGTTCATAAATCTACCTCCTATGAAAATTTTGTTTTTATAATTATAACATCGACAGAAATGACTGTCAACAATGTTGACGGAGCAAAGATTAAATGTTAAAATTAAAAAATAAGGGGTGACAATTATGGAAAAACCGACGATTAATATAATCAGTGCAGGTGACCGATATAATTACGGTGATGTGCTTTATGCTGTAGTTATGAGCGAGTATCTTAAAAAATATGAGCCTGAAATTTTTTCTGATTATGATATCAGGCATTACGGTATAATTGCATCCGATCTTACAAGTGTCGGCGGTCTTGAAACTTTGCCGATAAAAGATCTTTACAAAAAAGAGCTTGCGGAAAACTCAATGGTTATAGTTGCAGGAGGACAGGTTGTAGGAGCAAACATTGAAGTCCTGTTCAAGTTTCTCAAGTCAGGAAAGATAGCTCTTTATACAGATCTTATCAGATACCATCTTATGGCTAAACTGGGTAAAAGCAGAGGAGAATGTCTTATCAGACGCTTCGACTGTAAGACCAAGTTCCCTTACATAATCTCAAGAAAAGATATGAAAAGTCAGTGCAGGATCGTTTACAGCAACGTAGGCGGTTTTGTCTCAGCAGATGAAAGCGAAGCTGTGGATGAAATAAGGAATGCTGACTATTTTTCAGTAAGAGATTCACAGAGCTTTAAAGAAAACAGTAAGTACAGACAGGATGTTTTACTTGTTCCTGATGCGGCAGTGCTGATGTCAGATGTTTTTCCGTGCGAACACCTTAAAAAAGAGGTAAGTGATCAGGTGATAAGGGTGAATGGTGAATACATTGCCGTTCAGTTCAGTCTCAGCTATTACAGACAGCACGAAACGGAAATAATTGATACTCTGAAAGCTTTTAAAAAGAAACATAAAAATACGGATATAGTGCTCGTTCCGATCGGATATGCTATTCTGCATGATGATCTGGTAGCACTTAAAAGTCTGAAAGCACAGCTCCCGGAAGTTATTCTTATCGAAAAACTGACTGTAAAGGAAATAATGTATCTTATAGCAGGTGCATCATTTTTTCTCGGCACATCATTACACGGAATTGTGACAGCGATGTCGTTTGCGGTCCCTTATATAGCTTTAGGTTCACATAACTCCTCGGCAAAATTGGATACGTTTGTGAAGACATGGGGATGTGAACCGTATGCAGAGGCTATGGCGATTACAAAGCTTGAGGAACTTTATGCAAACAGGGAAGAGCACAAAGCGCAGCTTGTACAGTCTGCTGAAAGACAGATTGCTCTCGCAAAAGAAAACTATCAAAGTATTTTTGATCTCATAAAATAAGTATCAGCACAGCCTTTTGGGGCTGTGCTTTTTACTGCCACCTGCTTTGAGGGCGACCTTTACTTTCTGCGGGACAGCAACAATTTACAAGTATTGTGTCTTCTCCTATTATGTCTATATCGCACCATGGGATGACAATGTCCTCACATTTTCCGAAGAATCCCATCATTTTGCTTCTGCCGTAAATTACGATCGAAACAAGCTTACCGTTGGCGATGTCTATTTCTACGTCATCTACATTTCCGAGTTTCATTCCGTTTGATTTGCAGATAACTTCCTTATTTCTTAACTCAGCAATACAGCAACTCATACAAAAATCCGCCTTTCATTTTGGTTGTAATGGATAACAGGATGTTATTGTCAAATTTATCTTTTTGTGTTAGAATAATACTGTATAATAATATTATGAAAGGTGTGTAATTATGAAAAAAATAATTTCACTCATTCTTTCAGTTGTTATGGTTTTCTCAGTGGGAACTGCAGCCTTTGGCGTTGAGGCATTTGCCGAAGCAGAGACTCCGGAGACAGTCGTTACACCTGAAGTGAATGTAAACATCGACATTGAGGCAATAATGGATGAGTTGGAATTTTTTGTGGGTTCCTTCGGATTCGACAGCATGAAATTCCCCACAAGCGGTGAACAGTTTACTGATATGCTTCTTAAGTTCCTCTACGGTATCGTTGACAAACTTATCGATGTAGTACTTAAGGCTATCAATGCTGTAGTTCCTTCGATTGATTTCGCTGACAAGGATACATATGTGAACGAGCAGTTCTATCCCGGTATGGATGTTTATCTTGAAACTCCTGCACAGGGTGCTGTATGGAGCCTGGGTTACGGCAGTGCTTCAATCCAGACAGGTAATGAGCTTGACGGCAACCACTATGTAGGCGGAAGCCTTTCTTTCCCTGATCCCAAATCAGCTACAGCTATCTATGACGATCAGCGTGTTCGTTGTGTAGCTCTCAATGACGGAAGCGGCAGAGGTACTGTTGTTATAGCGGTAGTTGATGCTTTCGGTATTTCCAATACTGACGTTGCAGGAATCCGTGCTCAGCTTGAAGACTTTGCAAAGGCAAACGATATCGTCGGTATCAATATTTCAGTTCTTCATCAGCACAGCTGTGTTGATACATTCGGTATGAACGGTGACCTTCTCAAGATGGTATTTACAAACCCTGCAGCTAACATCGCAAACAAATACTTCGGTGCAGACGTTAAGCTTCTTGACGGACGCAATCCTGAGTTTATGGAAAACCTTTATAACGTAACAGAGGGTGCTATCAAGCAGGCTGTTGACTCAATGAAGGCAGGTAAGATGTATTACTCTTCGACAGATGTTGAGGATCTTATAAGAGAAAAGAGAGATCCGTACGTTGTTGATTCAGATCTTCATCGTTTCCGTTTTGTTCCTTTTGACGGAAGTAAGGAAACATGGATCGTTAACTCTTCAATTCACTGCGTAGGTAACGGTGCAGCAGGTACAGAGATTACAGGTGACTATCCGTACTATATGGAACAGGTTATCAATGAGCGTGAAAATGCTAATTTTATGATGATTCTCGGTGCGGAACTTGCACTTTCATCAGATTACAGTCCCCTTGAACTTCCTGAGGATACATCAAGCATCGACGGAATCAATGCTTACGGTACAGAACTTGCAACACGTCTTATCGAGGATTCAACTCCTGAGGTAGAGGTTGCTCCTCTTCTTAACTATAAGATGACTCAGTATTATGTTCCCGTAACAAATCAGATCCTTCTTTTTGCAGGTAAGCTCGGTGCTATCTCAAATACGGTTGTAGCTATTGATGAAAGTGACCGCAGAGCTGAAATTCTTACTGAGATCGGTTACCTTGAGTTAGGTACGGATCTTGCTATCGTTCTTGTTCCCGGTGAGCTTGAGGCAGCTATTGCATTCGGTGGCTGTCTTGGTGCAGAAGATTCGTGGACATATGCAGATTTTGACTATCCTTCTATGCAGGAGGTAGTAGGCGAAGATAAGAAGCTTATCGTATTCGGTCTTATGAACGATCAGGTTGGTTACATCCTTCCTGATAATGAGTTCAAGAGCCTTCTTGCGGGTGAGAATGAAGAAATCGTTGCATCCGGTAATCAGGCAGGCTCAAGCACGATGGAAGCATTCATCGCTCTTATGGATAGCATAAAGTAATAATTTAACAGATAAAAAATTAAGGGTTGTCCAAATGCGGACAACCCTGATTTTTATTATGAGCCCCTTCGATGGGGGAATTATCAGAACTTTCTTGCAATAGCGTTTGCAGTCAAAAGCTTGATAATGGTGCGGAATGAAAAGAGAGACTTTTCGTTCGCGATTTCACTGAGTATTGTTTCTTCAGCCTCATAATACATTTTTTCGTTTGACATATGATTCATTCCTTTCTTTTTTTCTGGTAATTTTCTTACCGTGTCTGTATTATAGCAGTAAAAATAATGTTTGTCAAGCGTTTTGCACAAAGAATTTATGTCTTGTTTGTAAATAATAACGAAACGGTATGTTAACTAATGTGAATAATATCAATAAAATTAGTTAGTTATGATACAGTTTTTTGTAAATTATGACGGAACACAAAAAACCAGCCCTCGCTTTTTATGGCGAAGGCTGTTGATTTTTTACAATTAATATACCTTAAATTCGGAAATTGTAGCGAATTCTCTGGTTTTCTCAATTACAAGTTTTAATCGTCTTGCTTCCATAGGCGAAATGATGCAGATTTTCTTTCTGCCTATGGTTGTTCCTTTATAGATTTTGTGCCATTTTTTGTTATAGAAATAGTAAAGTGAGAATTTCTCAATCTGCTGTCCTGTAGCGATATTTTCTCCAAGTACGATTTTGTCTATAGATTTTACGTCGCCCATATCAAGGGTTATCACAGTTTTTCTCGAACCTTCAGCGGATCTGAAGTATGATTTGCCGGAGTTGATAAACCTTTCGGAGTGAAGCTCATCGCTGCAACCGCTTGAGGTGAATGTACCGTTTTCAGCAAAGTTCTCTTTGAATTCAAGCTCGAGCTGTGCACCGAGAGTTACAAGCTGTTCAAGGTCTTTTCTATCTATCCTTCCGCTATGTGAAGGGGAGACATTGAAGATGAAAGTGCCATTGTTTCCGACTGACTTAAAGTAGCTCATAATGGCAGTAGACAAAACCTTTAGGTTTGGTGTCTCGTGGTCGTGGAAAAACCAACCGGGTCGCATCTTCATATCCATTATAGCCGGGAACCACACAAGTTCCTTGGCTTTTTTGATTTTCTTACGGCTGCCGAGGTCAGGCTGAACGAGAAGGGCGGCAGGAGCGTCATTTATAAGCTCCTTTGGAACTACACTCCATTCACTTACTCTGCCGATACCCGCGTGATTACCGCACCAACGGATGTCAGGGCCGCAGTTGCATATCATAGCGTCAGGCTGATACTTGCGTATGGTTTTGTAGTAACGTTCCCAGTCATACTTTTGCTGACCGCTTTCGTCTCTCTCAAACCATACACAGAAAATGTCACCGTAGTCTGTGCAAAGCTCAGTAAGCTGATTTACAAAAAAGTCGTTATAAGCCTCTGTGCCGAAAGTCGGTTCATGCATATCGTAGGGAGATATGTAGATGCCGAACTTGATGCCTTCTTTGCGGCATTCTTCACTTAGCTCTCTTACCATATCGCCCTCACCGTCGAGCCAGGGTGAACTCTTGACCGAGTGATCGGTATATTTACTCGGCCACAGGCAGAAGCCGTCAGAAAACTTACAGGTGAGTACCATGCCTTTCATACCTGCTGATTTTATAGCAAGAACCCATTGCTTTGCGGAAAAGTCAGCGGGTTTGAAATATTTTACGGGTTCACGTCCGGTACCCCATTCGTTGTTTGTGAATGTATTCATACCGTAGTGAATGAATGCGATAAACTCAGTATTCATAAACTCAATCTGTGCTTTTGAGGGGACTGTTGCGTTCGCTTTTTGAATGTAGCTTTTAGTTGCCATATCTTTAACCTCTGGAAGTTATTATAATACTCGACTATTGTACCATTTTTAGGACTTGATTGCAAGACACTCTTATTGCAAAATCTCCCTTGCTATAGTATAATATTCTATATTTCGGGAGGTTGTTTTATGCTCAGACTTGTGACCGGTCGCATATCAGGCGGCAAAACAACAAAAATTTATAAAAGGATCGGACAGCTGATTGAAAAGGATGAGAGCGTTATGCTCATCGTCCCGGAGCAGTATTCCTTCAGAACGGAGAAAACAATGCTCGAACTTTTCGGTGCAAAAGGTGCTGATAAGGTAGAAGTTGTAAGCTTTTCTTTCCTTACAGAGAATATCCTTAAAAAGTACGGGCTTAACTCTGCACCTCGCCTTGACGACAGCACAAGAGCATTGATGATGAGTCTTGCACTTGAAAGTGTGGGAGACTCGCTGACCGTTTACGGCAGACACAGGTATTCTGCCGCAGTTATAACTCAGATGCTTAAAACGATAAAGGAAATCAGACAGTGTTCGGTTTCTGCTCAGATGCTGAATGATACGTATGAAATGCTTGAAGACAGTATCCTTAAATCAAAAATCGGAGAGCTGTCACTCGTTATGCAGGCGTATAATTCCATCGTTGAAAACAGCTATTTTGATGATGAATGTGCACTTGATGTTCTTTGCGATGTAGCTGATTCACACAGATGCTTTGAGGGGAAAAATGTATTTTTTGACGGATTCCGAGGCTTTACAAATCAGCAGCTGAATGTCATGGAGCGCATATTTTCTCAGGCCAAGGATGCTTATGTAACCGTATGCACGGACAAATCTGAGAATAATGAATTCGGCTCCTTTGCCCACACTCAGAGGACGCTTCGCAGGCTTATGAGAATCGCCAAAAAGAATTCAGTTGAAATAGCCGTGCCCGAAATTGCAGAAGATTTTAATAAAACCAGATACTCAAACGAGGAGTTGCAGGTGCTCGAAAGATCTTTGTTTGAGGATGATTATGACACTTACGATGAGCCGACAGAGAATATTATCATCTGCTCGGCAGAGGACTTTGAAAGTGAGTGTGACTTTGTAGCACACACGGTAAAGAAACTTATTCGTACAGAAGGCCTGAGGTGCAGGGATATCGCAATCATCAGCAGAAGCGAGGACAACTATGCCCGTCAGCTTCGCTCAGCACTCAGGAAGAACGGTGTGCCTGTTTTTGATGACAGACGTCAGCCTGTTTCTACACAGCCTCTTATCGAGTTTGTGATGAGTGCCGTAGATATTGCAGTCAACGGATTTACCTGCGATTCAGTTATGCGTGTGCTGAAGACCGGGCTTACAGATCTTAGTATCGATGAGATTTCCGAGCTTGAAAACTATGCTCTTATGTGGCAGATAAACGGCAACAAATGGCTTGATGACTGGACGGCTCATCCGGAAGGACTCGGCGAAAAAATGCTTGAAAAAGATGCCGAGAAACTTCAGTCTATAAACCGTTCGAGAAAGACTGTTGCAGAACCACTCAGTATTTTCAGATTTTGCCTGAAAGACTGTGACGGTCTTGTGGCAGCACAGGGGATTTATAATCTGCTTATAAAAATGAATGTGCCTGAAAATCTGAAATCTTTGGCACAAAAGCTTGATGAAAACGGAGAAACGGAGCTTGCTGTGCAGCAGGACAGAATATGGGATGCTTTGATAGAAATACTTGACCGTATCGCAGCTTCGCTTGAAAATATTAAACTTCAGCCACGAAGATTCAATGAGCTTCTGACTCTGATTGTGTCGATGTATACGATCGGCAATCTGCCTCAGGGGATCGACGAGATAGTTATCGGTAGTGCTGACAGGGTAAAGACAAAGGCTCCGAAGGTTGTCTTTGCCGTAGGTGTAAATGACGGGCTTTTCCCGATGATACCTGCAGCGGACGGAATCCTTTCAGAAGACGAGCGAAAGAAACTTTCAGAGTACGGTCTGCAGATGGATGACAGCTTTGGAGAGAAGATGATGGAAGAGCGTTTTATTGCGTACAGTACTCTTTGCAGTCCGTCAGACAGACTTTTTGTCACTTACGCTCGTAAGGATATCACGGGTGCTCAGCTTGCACCGTCAGAGCTCGTGACACAGATCAGGAGTATTTTTCCAAAAGTAAGTATGTGTGATACCGTGGTTACACCTGAAATGGATTTTGTGGAGGGTGAGGCGGCTGCATTTGAGCTTATGGCAAAGCTGATTCCCGAAGGCGGAGTAATGCAGAAAACTCTCGAAAAGTATTTCTCTTCAAGAGCTGATTATAAAGACAGACTTGCTTCTCTGAAACGTGCTGTCAAAAAAGATGATTTTGAAATCAAGGATAAAGAAATCTCGAAAAAGCTTTTCGGAATGAATATGTATATGTCTGCTTCAAGAGTAGAAGTGTATCACAAGTGTCCGTTTGAGTACTTCTGCAAGTACGGTCTTAATGCCGGACCGCGCAAGGTTGCTGAGCTCGATACTATGCAGAAGGGTACCGCAATACACTACATTCTTGAAAATCTTATCGCAGAATTCGGCAGCGACGGTCTTTGCGGTATGGAAAAAAGCGACAGAGACAAACAGGTGTTCAGATTGCTTGAAAAATATTTCAGCGAGATTCTTGTGCCCGGTGAGGATATGGGAGAAAGGTTCAGATACCTCTACAATCAGCTCGGATTCATAATCTGTGAGGTTGTGGACAGACTTGTTGCAGAGTTCTCCGTGAGTGAGTTTGAGCCGGTTGCTTTTGAGCTGAGTATTGATAATGACGGCGAAGTACCTGCTTACGAAATACCGCTGAGTGACGGCGGAGTGCTGAAGATAAAAGGCTCTATCGACAGAGTGGATGTAATGAAACAGGATGACGAAACCTTTGTAAGAGTGGTTGACTACAAATCAGGCGGTAAAAAGTTTGACCTGAACGAAGTTTTCCACGGACTGAATATGCAGATGCTTATTTATCTCTTTGCTATATGGAGAAACGGGTTCAGAGACTATAAGAACGTAAAGCCTGCAGGTATTCTCTATATGCCCGTCAATTCCCCTTTTGCAAAGATTGAGCGTGATGAGGGTGAAGAGACAATAGCATCGCAGAAGCAGAAAGCCGCTAAGATGAACGGTATGGTGCTTGATGACAGCAGGGTTATTTATGCGATGGACAGCCGCACTTCGGGAGATATAGTCCCTGCGGCGATAAAGAAAGACGGAGAGAATTCAGGTACTCTCATTTCACTTAAACAGATGGGACTTCTGATGAAACGCGTGGAAAAAATCCTCGATGAAATGGCTGTGAGTCTTCACGAGGGTAAAATTCCTGTCAGTCCTGCTTTTGCTCAGTCAACTACGAGTCCCTACCACGATGTGTGTAAATACTGTGATTACAAGGATGTCTGCGGTCTTGATGAAGACACAAAGACTAACGATATAGTAAAAGTAAAACATGACGAAAGTCTTCGTATGCTTGGAGGTGAGGATGATGCCTGAATGGACCCCTGAACAGAAAAAAGCGATCGATTCAAGAAAAGGTACAATCCTCGTTTCAGCAGCGGCAGGTTCAGGTAAGACGGCTGTGCTTGTCGAGCGTGTGATAAGAAGGCTTACGGACAGAGAAAATCCCTGCTCTGCAGACAGGCTGCTGATAGTTACCTTTACACGTGCCGCCACACAGCAGATGAGAGAAAGAATTTTTAAAGCTATCAGCGATGAGCTTCGTAAAAATCCTTCAGACGAACATCTTAAACGTCAGCTTATGATGTTGCCGTTTGCAAAGATAAGCACTATCGACAGCTTTTGTAACGATCTTGTAAAGGCGAATTTCCACGAACTGGAGCTTTTGCCTGACTACAGAATGCTTGAAGGTGCACAGCTGAAGATAACCGAGGCAGAGGCAGTAAGCCGTACTCTTGACGAGTTTTATTCAGAAAATACGTACGAGTTCGGTGAGCTTGTGAATCTGCTTGCTTCGGGTGCGGATGACAGTGTCCTGAGCTCGTTGGTCAGAAAGCTGTACAATCATTCTATGGCGTTTGCAAGACCTGAAGCGTTTCTTGATTCGCTTACAGATGCTTACTATGATGAGTCACCGCTGGGAGAAAATGTCTGGGGAATGCCTGTGATGGGTCATGCAATGAATGTGTTGCTCAAGTGCGACCTTTTACTGTCTGAAATGGAACTGAAACTCGCACATGACGATACGGTCAATGAAAAGTACGGTGCGTGTGTCAGAGAGATGGCTGTCTGCGTTTCACAGCTGAAAGAGCTTGTCAATGACGGTAAATGGAATGAACTGATGGAGTCGTTGCACAGCCTTAAATTACCTGCACTCGGCAGACTTCCGAGAGGTTATTCTTCTCCTGAGGCAGAATTTATCAAGTCGGGAAAAAAGTTTATTACCGATCAGCTAACGAAAAAGCTTGCACCTTATTTCTGTGTCACACAGGAAGAACATATTGAAGATATAAAATACCTCAGACCGATAGTTGAAAAGCTCATAGAGGTAGTAAAGCGTTACGGTGAAAACCTCTGGCAGGAAAAGCAGAAGCTTAACAGTGTCGATTTTTTAGATATCACTCATCTTGCTTTGAAGCTCCTTGTTTATTATAACCCGGAGGGAGTTGCCCATAAGACTGACCTTGCCCGTGAATTATCTGAAAGATTTGATGAGATACTTGTCGACGAGTTTCAGGATATCAATGAGTTGCAGAATACTCTTTTCGGTGCTGTATCAAAGAATGACAGCAATATGTTTATGGTAGGTGACGTCAAACAGAGTATTTACCGTTTCCGCCAGGCGATGCCTGAGATTTTCCTGAAACGCCGTAATGTGCTTGATGATTATATTGACAACAATTATCCTGCTAAAATTACGCTTGACAGAAACTTCAGAAGCCGTGCGGGTGTGACAGAAAATATAAATTTTGTATTCTCTCAGCTTATGTCTGAAGCGGCAGGTGGACTTGACTACGATGAAAAGGAGTCACTCGTCGCAGCGGCATCGTATGAAGAATGTGATTTCCCTCAGGCTGAGCTTCATATCGTAGGTTCTCTCGAAGACGGAAGTAAGGTTTCAAGAGAGACGGAGGCTCAGCACATAGCTGACACTATCAATAATATATTAAAAGAAGGTATGCTCGTCAGCGACAAGGAAGGACAGCGACCTGCAACTTACAGAGATTTCTGCATCCTGCTCAGAGCTACGGGCGGTGGCCGTGCACAGATTTATGCCGACGCATTGGCAAAGAATAATATACCTGCTTACGTTTCCAATAAAACGGGATTCTTCGCTTCAACGGAGATAAGCACGGTTATCAATCTTATGAGAGTTATAGATAATCCGCTTCAGGATATTCCGCTTCTTGCGGTTATGCTTTCACCGATTTACGGATTTACGGCAGATGAGCTTGCGCAGATGCGAATTGACGAGAGAAAGAAGCCGATCTATCATTGCCTTGTTAATTCAGCGAATAAGGGCAATAAGAAATCGGTCGCTTTTCTTGAAAAATTAGATTCACTTCGTATGCTTTCATCTACACTCGGTTGCTCTGATTTTGTTCGTGAGCTTTACGAGGTCACAGGCTATAAGGCTATAGCCTCAGCTTTGAAAAACGGCTCACAGCGTAATGCCAATCTCAATATGTTGATTGATTATGCTGTTAAATACGAGGAATCCGGTAAACGCGGTCTGTCAGGATTTATCAGGTTTATTGACAGGGTTCAGAAACAGGACGGTGACCTTGAAAGTGCTTCTGATATCTCAGAGGCGGCAGACGTTGTTCGCATTATGACTATTCATAAGAGTAAAGGTCTTGAATTTCCTGTATGTATATTAGCTGACCTGAACAATGGCTTTATGAACGATAATCAGCGTGGTGTTGCGGCATTCCATCCCGATTACGGTATCTGCTTTGACAGACGTGATTCTGCGACCAAGTGTCAGTACTCCACCGTAGGAAAGAAAGCACTCACGCTCCTTGAGTCTGCATCCTCTGCATCCGAAGAACTTCGTGTGCTTTATGTAGCGATGACACGTGCAAAAGAAAGACTTATCTGCGTAACACGTTATGATAATATTGAGAATAAACTCGCTGACCTTGCTTCGTGTGTGAATACATCGGAGGTGTCGATAAACGATTATGACGTACTGTCGAAAAACTGTATGGCTGATTGGGTTGTTATGGCGTTTATGCGTCACCCGGATGCATCAAAGCTGCGTGTAGCGGCGGGTTATGATGAGATGGATATTCTGCCGTGTACACAAAGACTTGATGTTAAATTTATAAATTCCGTGGATGAGGTAGTTTCAGATGAAGCCGAAACAGCCGAAATTCTCTTTGACGAAAAGCTTCTGAGTGAAGTGAAAGAGCGTATAGAGTACGAGTATCCGTATGCTGACCTTGCATTTGTAAGAGCAAAAAGTGCTCCGTCAGAGTTTGAAAGTCAGCGGTTTGACTCGACGTACTTTGCTTCATCAAAGCCTCAGTTTTTAAGCAAGTCGGGAATGAATCCTGCCTCAAGAGGTACGGCAACTCATAAATTTATGGAGTTTTTTGACTACAGTGAAGAAGTGTATGATATTGATTTACAGATAAGCAGAATGGTCAGGGACAGACACCTCACCGAACATGAGGCAGCAGTACTCGAGAGAGATAAGCTCAGAAGGTTCTTTGAAAGTGATATCGCAAAACGCATCCGTTCGTCCTCTGCACTTCTCAGAGAAAAGAAGGTAACCGTCGGAATAAGGGCAGGGGAGCTTTACCTTGAACTTGCACCTGAAATGCGGGATGAAATCGTAGTGGTGCAGGGATATGTAGACTGTGCATTCGTCGAAGACGGTGAGCTTATCATAGTTGACTACAAAACTGACAGAGGTGTGACGATGGAGGAGCTTCGTGAGCGTTACCGCACCCAGCTGAAAATGTATGAATTTGCACTTTCTGAGTGTACGGGAATGAAGGTCAGAGGCACTCTGATTTACTCTTTTGAAAATGCTGAATATATTGCTTTATAAAAAATAAAAAAAACAGTTGCATTTTTGAATATTATGTGATAGAATAACTTTTGCGTGAATATTACGAAAGAGGTGACACTAATGAAGGAAGGAATCCATCCTAAGTACGAAAAGACAGTTATTCGTTGTGCTTGCGGTAATGAGATAGAAACTCGTTCTACC
>JAGBFD010000047.1 GCA_017936645.1 Clostridia bacterium | reverse complement strand
GAAATAAAAACGAGATAAATGCCGCTACAGAGTATATTGAAGAGTTCCCGACTCTCAAACAGAAGACTTCACTTCTCGTGTATGATATCAATAAATTCCCGTCAGAAAAATACGAAATCAAAGTAGAAAGAATGTTTATGGGCGGAATCCTCAACGGTGTATTCATGGGCGAAACGATAATTGAGGAGGAATCAACGGAACACGTTTATGACCTCGACTTTGAGAAGGACGGCGATTATCGTATTACCCTCACTGATAAAACCGAACCCGAAGAGTCGACAGGCTCAGAAGAGACTGAAGTAATTGAGATCGTAATCATCATTGATGTTAAGGTTGATAATGATGCAGAGGATGCTGTTGATAAGGTTGATATCAATTCAGAGGTTCTCGATGAAATGCCGAAAACACCGTTGGAAGCTTTGGTAGGAACTTACGAAGGCTCGTATTTCCCCGGACAGGGAGAAACAGGACTTACTCTGACTGTTTACAATGAAGGAGGAGCATACAAAGCTCTGTTTGACTTTTACAGCCTTCCGGGAAGAACAAACTCCAAAAGCGGTAAATACTATATGAATGTTACCTACAACGAGGAAACAAAAACATATACCCTTACAGGCTATGAGTGGATAGAAGAACCCTCATTGTACATATTTGCTGATTTGGAGGGTACTCTCAACGGCGATGTTTTCAGCGGAGAAGGTCCGATAAAATTCAGCGTTACGAGGATCAATGAAACAGCTGACGAGAACAAAAAAGAGGAAGTGGATTTCAGTCAGAAGGTTTCAAAGGTGAATTACTACGACTTCGACGGAAAACTCGTTTATTATGAAGTTTATGCATATTATGATAACGGTCTGCTTTGCAGTACGACACTATATGAACAGTCGGATTATCAGTCTTCAGAATATACTCTTCTGTATGTATACGATAAGGATGGAAATCTGAAAGATAAATGTGTCGGCGGACTTACAATTCCGGATTGGTTTGATGAGTCAACGGGCAAGGTTACGATGGATCTGGGTCCTGAGGTGAGTATTTACCCTGAAAAGGAAACAATCGAACAGGAAAAATACGGTGTCGATGCATCTAAAACCAAAAAGGAATACGGAAATCCCATCATTGTACCTACCGACAATACAGGTGACTGGGCACAAACATATATTAATGCGATACAATCCTCAGAAACCACAGATTCGACCGAGTGTAAGCTGATTTTTGTGGATAATAATAATGTTCCCGAACTTCGTGTAGATAACGTTTACATGTCTGCAGGCGGAAAAGTGTACACTCAGAAGAATAATCAGATAAGTTCAGTCGAAACACCGCGAGGTTCAGTCAGGTGGGTTGAAAAAGAAAACAAAATTCTTATAACAGGCGGAAGCCAGGGGTTTTATTACGATGAAGTATATGAAATTGTTGATGGAAAGTTTGTTTCGTTAGCTCGCGGAGAGTGGAATGAGGTTTACTCAGAAGATCATACAGAGATTGCCGGATATGAATATGTTCTGAATGATGTGACGATGACTGAAGCTGAGTATAAAAATGCATTGAATAATCTGTTCGATGAGAGTAAAGCAAAAGACAAAGGGTATTTGAACTTGTATACGTATGACCAATGTATAATGCTTCTGGAGTACATATCAGAGGTCGGTTGATCTGACAACTAATAACACCCACGGTTTTTCCGTGGGTGTCATACATTATATGTACACTTTAAAATTCATCACTCAGTACTGCGTGGGCACAGCGGATGCCGTCGACTGCGGCAGAAACGATTCCTCCTGCATAGCCTGCACCTTCACCGCAGGGGTAAAGACCTCTTACCTTGAGTGCCTGATAAAATTCATCACGAACGATTCGTACGGGGGAGGATGAACGTGTTTCGGGAGCTGTCAGTACAGCATCGGGCAGATCGAAGCCTTTGAGCTGCTGTCCCATTTTTACGATAGCATCAGCCATCGTGTCCGTAACTTTTTTCGGGAGAACTTCACGGATGTCACCCATCTTTACACCGGTGTGGCAGGATGGATTGACACTTCCGAGCTGAGTCGATTTCACATTCTGCAGGAAATCACCCACAAGCTGTGCGGGTGCTGTAAAATCACCGCCACCGCAACGGAAAGCTTTTTCTTCGATTTCTCTCTGAAGCTTAAAACCTGCAAGAGGATGATCGCTGCCGAAATCCTCGGGTTCAATGCCGACGAGAAGTGCAGAGTTTGAGTTTTCTTCGTCACGTGCAAAGTTACTCATACCGTTTACGACAACTCCGCCATTCTCACTCGCTGCAGCTACTACCGTACCACCGGGACACATACAGAATGTATACGCACCTCTTCCGTGAGGCGGGTGACAGGCAAGCTTGTAGTCTGCCGCACCGAGAGCAGGATGACCTGCGAATCTGCCGTACTGTGAACGGTTGATCATCTCTCTGGGATGCTCGATTCTCGCACCTACGGAAAACGGTTTCTGCATGATATCGATACCTTTATTATACAGCATCTCAACCGTATCCTTTGCAGAGTGACCAATTGCAAGGATAAGACTGTCTGTTTCAAGGTCGATCGTCTCACCTTTTTCATTTATATACGTTACTCCGTGGACGACTCCGTTTGCAACGATAACATCTGTAAGCTGACAGGAGAAAAGCACGTCACCGCCGAGGGCTTTGATTTCCTCACGGATATTCTTTACGACCTGAACGAGCTTGTCTGTGCCGATGTGCGGTCTCCAGGAGTAGAGGATTTCTTCGGGTGCACCGAATTCCACGAAATCAAGAAAAACTTTTCTGCAAAGCTTGTCTTTGATACCCGTTGTGAGTTTACCGTCGGAGAATGTGCCTGCACCGCCCTCACCGAACTGAACGTTTGAGGTCTCGTCTATGACTTTTTCTGTCCAGAATCTGTTTACGTCCTTAGTTCTTCTGTCAATATCCCTGCCTCGCTCAAGAACGATTGGTCTGAGACCTGCACGTGCAAGAGTGAGCGCCGCCCACATTCCTCCGGGGCCGAAACCTGCGACTACGGGACGGAGATTGCTTTTTCTTTTGTTTTCAGGTAAACTGTATGAGAAGGGTTCGATGACAGAAGCTTTCTTGCATCCGCTTCTTTCGAGAAGCTCGTTTTCGTCTGAGTCGACGATAATGTCAACGCTGTAAACAAAGAAAAGATTATCCTTTTTACGTGAATCCAAAGATTTTTTTGCGATTTCAAGGGTACGGATTCTTCTCTTGGGACAGCGCAGAGCTTTTGCAGCTGCCGTAAGGAGGTCTTCGTCGGTCGCTTCAAGCGGAAGCTTTATTTCATTTATTCTTATCATAATTTCCATCGCCACACAAAAATTTTTATCACGACTCATTTTAACAAATCGACAGGCTAAAGTCAATTCGCATATTTAGTGTCGAAAACGAAAATAATACACTATTTCTTGGGCAAAAATCGAAACCCTTTAAAATCAAGGATCTTTTGCGAAAAAATGCACAAAAAGTATTGACAAACATTGATATATCTGCTAAAATATCCGTACCTCTTGTAGAGGGTTCTTTTTTTGTGCCCTCTTTTAGGAACTTACAAGGTGTAAGTCCGTTACGAGGGAGGCTT
>JAGBFD010000046.1 GCA_017936645.1 Clostridia bacterium | reverse complement strand
CTCAAGCTTTTCATGAAGTATCCCTCCGTCTTTTGCTTCGCAAAATCCACCTCCCTTTAGGCAAGGGAGGCAATGCCATACTTTAATTTGTGCAAAACTAAACATCCCCACAAACCCGAATTTGTCGGGATAAAAATATAAAAAATCACCCTCTCACTCATTGATACGAGTGGGAGGATGGGTTATACCTTATTCGAAATATCAGCGATAATCATTCTGATGTGAGCAGCCTGTTCAGCGGTGAGGGTGCTGATGTCCAGCGAGTTGTCGTTATTCCGTCCTAAGAGATAGTCTGTGGTAACACCGAAATAATCAGCGATTTTAATAAGCATATCTATAGAGGGCTGAATATTGTTGTTTTCCCAGTTAGAAACCGTCTGCTTAGCTACGGAAAGCTTGTTTGCAAATTCAACCTGAGTAAGATTATGTGCTGTTCTTAATTCCTTGATTCTTACATTAAGCATATTTTCCTCCAAAAAGTAAAAGATTGCAATACTAATGTAACAATTCAGATTGACAAAATACAAATACTATTGTATATTAATAATGGACTACGGTATTGAATTTATACTCAATGAACATCATTTCCGTAGAATATTTATATCAATCAGGGGGAATAAGCAATGAAAAAAGTAGTTTCGGTACTGCTGGTGTTAGTGATGATTCTTAGCGTTTCACCTCTATCGGGTGATATGTTTAAAGCAGGGGGGATCGATAGTTTATTTGGAATAACTGCTAGTGCGGCTAATCTTACATTAACTGAACTTAAAGCAAAATATCCTCAGGGAAAATATTGGAATCACGTGGGTTCGTCATCTAACAATCCTAACGGTTGGACAAACACACCTTGTCCTTCGCACAGTTCAACATCAACTTGTAATGGTTTTGTATATGGAGGTACAACCATCGGTTGGCAATGTTTTGGTTTCGCATTGCAATTAGGTTATGATGCTTATGGTTCAAACCCTAAAAACTGGGGCCGTGCATACAATTTGGATAATATAAAGCCAGGAGACATTATCAACTATGACGGAAATAATCCCGGTCACACTGTTTTTGTAATTGGTGTAAATGGCGATACTGTCAGTTTTGCTGAATGTAATTGGGGCTCACGGTGTATAATTTCATGGACCCGATCTCTGAAAAAGAGTCAATTTAACAATTTGTATAATGTATATGTTGCTCCTTACGCATTAACGACTGATGACCCGCCTGTAAGTCACACAATAAATTCAAATTACAGCAAAAATTTTACTGCATATCCGAAAGCAAAAATAACTGCCGCAAATATTTTTGATGCTAATCACAATCAGATAGATTCAACTTCCTGGATTGGCACATCAGATAAGTGTACTATTCACGAAGTTTACACAGACGGTTGCTGTAAAGTTACATATCCTCTTGATGCAGGCGGAACAAAAACTGTCTATAGCAAAATTTCTTTGTTTAATGTTACCGTCAATGAATGTACGGGTTATAATATAGCTTATTCGTACAATACAGAAAACTATAAGTTTTACGATTCCAACACAGTAGAGTTTACCATAACCCCTCATGTCAATAACAGAGATGCTTATGATAACGAAATAACTAATATATCTCTATATTTTAAAAAGCCCAACGGAGAAGTGAACTATATTCCTCTCGGCAAAAACAAAAGTGTCGAGTTTTATATGCCTGATTATGACGCCGGAAAATATATTTTTTGGGCAAAAGTTGAAACGATTTACGGTTCAAGTGAAGGTGCTGAGGATGATGGTTCATTGTCGTTAGATTTGGCAAGACTCTCCTGGTCTAACTTCAGATTTGAATCAGATGTAATTTATGCGAGAATTAAATTTAAAGAAATTGACAGATACCTTACCGTAAACGCAGATGAAAACGCTGTTTCTTGGGAAAGAAAAAACAGCACTTCAAGCGATCAGTCTCAGATATGGAAGGTGATTAGAAATTCAGACGGAACATTCACCATTCAATCTGTACAAAACAACAAGGTTCTCGATATAAGTAAAGGCTCATATTGCCGCGGAGCAAATGTACTAACCTATACATCACAAGATTCCGAGAACCAAAAATGGTATTTAAGCAAAGACAGTAATAATAATAGTTTTATCAGAGCCGCTAAATCAAATTCCGCTGTATTGGATGTAGAAGGCCACAGTGCTGAAAACGGAACCAATGTAGGACTGTGGACTTACCATGGCGGTGATGCTCAGAAAGTGGTTTTTCAATACCCCTATCTTATTCAATATAACGCAAACGGTGGTTCAAATCCTCCTTCAAGCCAAGATAAAGAATATGGAAAGACACTTGCCCTGAGCACTACAGTTCCGACCCGTACAGGATACACATTCCTCGGTTGGTCAACAAGCAGTTCAGCAACCTCAGCCTCATATTCAGCAGGCGGCAGTTACTCCGCAAATGCTGACGCAATTTTGTATGCAGTATGGAAAGCCAATACATACACCGTTAAGTACAATTCAAACGGCGGTAGTGGCACAATGTCAAATTCAAGCCACACTTACAATGTATCGAAAGCTTTGTCTTCAAATGCTTTCATAAGAAACGGTTATACTTTCCTTGGTTGGTCAACAAGCAGCAGTGCAACTTCACCGACATACACAAACGGACAGTCAGTAAAGAATTTAACTTCAACAAACGGCGGAACAGTTAACCTTTATGCTGTCTGGAAGAATAACGATACAGCTTTATCGGTTAACTCCGCAAATAGTGCCGTAATATCAACAGGTGGAGAAAAGAAGTACTATACATTTACACCAACTGAAAGTGGTACGTATGTAATCTATTCAACAGGTTCTTCAGATACTAAAGTTTATCTCTATAATTCTTCGGGATCGGAAATAACAAGCAATGACGACGGAGGAGAAGACCGCAACTTCCGACTTCAGTACAATCTTACAGCAGGTACTAAATATCGTATCGGTGTAGGATATTACAATTCTTCTGCAACGGGTACTATTCCGTTTAAATTCGGTAAAGTGTATACTGTAACTTACAATGCAAACGGAGGAAGCGGAGCACCGTCTTCTCAGTCGAAAGATTACGGAGCATCTTTAACACTCAGCTCAGCAACCCCGACACGTGCAGGTTACACCTTCCTTGGTTGGTCAACAAACAGCAGTGCAACTTCAGCATCATATTCAGCAGGCGACAGCTACACCGCAAATGCTGATACAACTTTGTATGCTGTTTGGAAAGCTGTTCCAAAAGAAACATACACAGTTACCTACAATGCAAACGGTGGTAGCGTTACACCTTCAAGTGCAAGTGTAACAGAGGGTAGTTCAACGATACTCCCGACTCCAACTAAGTATTATACACTCAGCTTCAATGCAAACGGCGGTTCAGGTGCTCCGTCATCTCAGTCTGTCAGCGTAAGCTGTAAGGGTTGGTCAGCAAGCAGTTCATCATCAACTGCAACATACTCGTGCGGCGGTTCATACAAACCGACAAGCAATTCAACTCTTTACGCAGTCTGGAACTCATCTGCCACCAAAACCTTGCCATCGTCTGTTCCTGCAAGAAGCGGATACACTTTTGTTGGTTGGGCATCAAGCAGTCTGGCAACAACTGCAACCTGGAATCCGGGCGATGTTATAACAGTTACAGGTAATACAACAATTTATGCTGTATGGAGGAAAAATGAGTCTCCTACACCACCTCCTGCACCGACAGTTGAATACAAGTCAGTTTATCTTGATTATAAATCGACATATTCAATTAATGTTGAAGGATTTGAAGCAACAGATTATATTGTAGAAGATGATTCAATTCTTTCTGTTGATTCAAACGGTAAGGTTACGGCTAAACGACCGGGAACATCCGATATTTATGTTTACGATGCTAACTCTGATGTAAGAGTAGTTTATACATTCAGCGTTGATTACGCATGGTGGCAATGGATAATCATCATCGTACTTTTTGGTTGGATATGGTATTGATGAATTATAAGGGAAATTAGTTTATAGAAAAATGCCTCTCACTCATTGATACGAGTGGGAGGCAAAGTTTTATCAGTGCATTGTTGTTAATATTGTTTTTCAGAAAAATTATGCTATAATAAAAAAGATATGTCACATTTTTGGTTTTCTCTGACTACTTAATAAAGGAGATGTTGTTATGAAAAAATGCTTTCGAATTCTTTCACTATTGATTTGTCTTGCTTCGTTCTTCAGCTTGTTCGGTTGTATAGGTCCGGGAGTTTCAGATTACAACGAAGTCCTTTTCGGAGACTATACATTCTGGAGCACAGGCGGTAAGCAATACGCTATTACAGACGGCATAACAGATATATCCGGCTACATCTACAAATACACATACGACAAAACCGAAACATACATAGCGGCTCATCTTCTGCAGATTGTTGAGGCTGACACCGGGGCTGAACGTGATGACATCATCTATGAAAGAACCGACCATGGCATTACTTACAGCGTAATTTATGACAAAATGATTATTTTCTGTGCTCAGGACAGAACAACAACGGAATTTGATACAAACGCTGAATTTCTTGAATACTGTGAATCAAACGGCATTGAACTCCACAACTGGCGTTATCCGTCAGCAGGCGGTCATCTTGAATCGGAAGTGACTGAACTCACAGGTGGTTATACAATACACAATATGCGTGTAAACACCAGCGCAATATCGCTTGACGGAAAAGAAATTATTTACGGCATCATCACCGACATTGAAACATCATCAACTCAGATCACATTCCGTTTGCGTCGTGAAAATTACGGATACGATGCTGAATACCCCGATGAGGTTAATGTCGGTCTGTCACCGCTTTCAGACGAACCTGTCGGAAAATACCGACGCGGATTTTTAGATTATACAGATGTTTATTACGACAAAGATATTACAATAGACATCAATACGGGCGAAATTACTGAAAAAGATCATTGATGTTTAGGTTATAAAAGACTCCTTCGGGAGTCTTTGTTTTTTTATCTTAATTGACATTACGATACGTTTGTAATATAATTTAACCGTAAAAACTTACAAGGAGTGGTACTGTGAAAAAGACTTTGAAATCAGTTTTATCATTGATTCTTGCTTTTGTTCTTGCATTTTCTGTTTGCTCGGTTGCCCTTGCGGCTGAAACCGTTGAGGAAGCAACAGGATTTACCGACGAAGACTTCCTCACAACAAATAAAAGAAAGCTCGTTAACCGTAACGGTGACGAAATTCAGCTCAAAGGTGTTAACCTCGGCTCGTGGATGATATGGGAAGACTGGCTCTCTCCTTACGAGGAAGCAACTGACCATTACTCGGTTCTTGAAACTCTCGAAAAGCGTTTCGGCAGAGAGGCCGCTTATGAGCTTTTCAACACTTATATGGACAACTGGATCACAGAATACGACCTTGACGAAATCAAAAAAATGGGCTTCAACTGTGTCCGTGTTCCGTTCTGGTTCAGAAACTTCTACTATGACGACAACGGTACAAAAATTCTCGACGAGAACGGTGAGTGGGATTTTTCACGTCTTGAATGGGTAGTACGCGAATGCTCTGAGCGTGAGCTTTACGTTATCCTTGATATGCACGGTGCTGTCGGTTATCACAGCGATGCACCTCACAGCGGTAAAGGTCAGTCCTGCGGTTATTATGAAGACACCGAGCAGGGTGAAAAATACCGTCAGCTTACTGATGAACTCTGGGCAGCAATTGCTGAAAAGTTTGAAGGAAACCCTGCTGTCGCAATGTACGATCTTCTCAATGAGCCGATGTGTGACGTTCCTTCAGGTGAGCTTGAAAGAAGAAAGAACAACACTATGGCATACACAAGACTTTACGATGCCGTAAGAGCCGTAGATGAAGATCACATCATCACAATGGAGTGCATCTGGACTGCATTTGCGCTTCCGCAGGCTTGGACAAAGGGCTGGGATAACGTAGTTTATCAGGTTCACTTCTACAATAATTCAAACTTCATTTTCAATCTTTTCGCATTCTTTACAAAGCTTGTTTATTTTGATGTGCCGATGTATATGGGCGAGTTCTATCCTCATCAGAAGACCACGTGGGAAAACTGCTTTAACACACTCAATAATCTTGATTACAGCTGGACTTTGTGGACATACAAGGCAACAGGGCATGGAATGTGGAGCTCAGACTGGTGCATAAAGGGCAGTAAGGACGGCTTCCACAGAGTTAAGGTGCAGACGGATTCATATGAAGAAATCGCACGCAAGTGGGGCGAATGTATCCGCACGGAAAATGGATTCCAAGATACAGGACACTATGACAATAATGTGAAAAATAATCTTTAAAATGCAAAAAACGTACTGATTTTTTTCAGTACGTTTTTTATTCTTTGTATAAAACAATAATTGACATTGAGAGTTTTATTGTATAAAATAAATGCGCACTAAATTGATAGGAGTAAAAATTATGGCAAAGAAAAAAGATGTTGCACCTAAAAATGCGCTCAGACATCCGAATGCCATAGGCATAAAAGAAGGCTTCGGATACACGCTCGGTGACATCGGCAACCTGCTGGTGCTTACCTTCATCTCGACTTTCCTTAAGGTTTTCTATACAGACAGCCTTATGGTCGGATTTGACTCCAACAAAGTTTACAATGACATTACAGTCCTTTTTCTCGTAACAAGACTGTGGGATGCTGTCAACGACCCACTTTGGGGACTTATCGTTGATGCTAAGAAGCCTACAAAAGAAGGTAAATTCAGACCTTATCTGAAATGGCTTTCTGTTCCGCTTTGCGTTTCTATGGCGGTCTGCTTCCTCGGGATTAACGAAATTATAAGCAATTACATAGTAATTCTTATCTTCGCTTACATTACATATACCTGCTTCGGAATGCTTTATACAGGCGTCAACATACCTTACGGTTCACTTGCTTCCGTTATCACGGATGATCCTAAAGGCAGAACGCTTCTCTCAACCTTCCGTTCAATAGGCGGTGGTGTCGGTGGTGCAGTTGTTACTCTTCTCGGACAGATGGTTGTCTACAACAAAGTTGTCGACACGAAAACTAATGAAACAGTTTCAGTTTTCAGCGGTGAAAAGGCATTCATTTTCGCGGTAATCCTTTCAGCACTTGCTATAGTTTCCTACCTTGCTTGCTACAAGACAACCAAAGAACGAGTTAAGGTACCCAATGAGAAAAAGAAGATTAATCTCAGACGCACATACGGTCCCCTCTTCAAGAGTCTTCCGTTTATCACAGTTACACTATCAGGTGTTCTTATCAGCGGTCTTCTTCAGTACGGTTCCTTCAATCAGTACCTTTTCAAAAATTACTTTGGCAACTCAGACCTTTCTATTATAAATACTCTTTGTACTTATGCACCGATGGCCCTTATGATCCCTGTTATGCCGAAACTCGTTGAGAAATTCGGCAAGAAAGAAATCTGTGTTTTCGGTCTCTTCCTTTCTTCTTTCGCAAGTATCTTCAACGCAGTATTTCTTCCGAACGTTACAACATACTTCATTATGCAGGCGATCACAGGCTTCGGATACTCCTTTATGAGCATAACGAACTGGGCAATCGTTATGGATGTCATCGACTATAATGAATACACAACAGGCGAACACAGTGAAAGTGCAATCTACGCTGTCTATACTTTCTCAAGAAAACTCGGTCAGACCATCGCAGACTCAGGCGGAATGCAGCTTCTTAAGCGTACAGGATATACGGATAAAGTCAAAGATATTAAGTCGATTAACATCGGTGGTTTCGGACACAACATCTACAAAATGTGCACAATAGTTCCCGCTATCGTTTACACACTCATTCTTATTCTTACGATCATCTATCCTCTCTCAAAGAAGAAGCTTGAATCTATTCAGGCAGAACTTACCAAAAGAAGAGCAATGGTCGATGAAAAAGTCAAAGAGCTCGAAAATGTATAAAACATCAAAAGGAGCAGTTCAAAACGAACTGCTCCTTTAACTTTATCTTGATCTGAATGTCATCGGCATTTCGGTCGTGGAGAGAGCTTTTCTGACCACTTTCATCAGAGTCGGTTTTACGGCTCCGCTGTTTTTTATAAAATCGCTCTGGTCAGCATTCTTAGCTATGAAATCAACAAACGAAGGTGTACCTTTGAATTTCAGTTTCACTTTATTGGGACTGAAATCAAAGGTGATTTTTTGCGTGGCCAGAGTGTTAATCGGTTTGACAACTGCATTGAGCTTACCGTCCTTCATAAAAGCGTATGCCCATATCTTATAGACATAGCCTTTGATTGAACATTCTGACATTCTCGGTTCACCGTCGAGACCGCAATTGATCACAATCTCGTCTTCTTCCTCCGTCCACCTTACTGTAAAAACGTCTTTAGTCAGACTGAAAGAGACATCATTAAGGTTTGATTTTGGTCTTTTAGCAAAGCTTGAAGTCAGAGAACGAGGGATAAGACTTGCAGGGAACATTATCTTTGCAAGAGCATTTGAAGCAGGTGAGAGGCGAAAAATCTTTCCTGTCGGGATTTCAGGTAGCTTATTGCATTTAATCGGTTTGTGATCAAGAGAGTTGAGATATTCTGCAAGCTCAACCTCCCACTCATCTTCGCAGGTTTCTGTAAATGCTTTCGGCAGAATCTTTTCGAAAGCTTCCGAAAAATAATTATCGTAAACGCAACTGTTAAAACCTGCGATAACAGCATTATGCTCTTTGAGATATGTAACTCTCTGGCCGAACATACCGTCCATACTGAAGTTACCGTCGAAAATCCAAAACATATAACCGTATCCGTTTTCCTTATCCCTGCTGTGTCTGACCTTAATTTCAGTTGCCGTTTTAGTCCACCATTCAGGGATAATCTGCTCACCGTTCCATTTTCCGCCATCCGCATAGCATTGGCAGATTTTTGCAAGGTCACGAAGCTTCAGATAACAACCGGTACCACCGATGTTTTCATCAAGGAAATTTGTTTCCCAATTAGGTTTATCAATACCTAACGGTTCAAAAAGACGTGGCATAAGATAATCAACAAGATTCATTCCTGCCACCTTCTGCACGGCTGCAGCGACTATATGAGCATCATTGTTACTGTACAAAAAACCTTTGGCCGTTTTTCTGAACGGAGCTTTCATAAACGTTCCGACATAGTCACCTGTCATATCCTGGGTAAAGCTGAACTCCTTGTTACTCTGCATCGTCAGCACATGACGAAGAGTCAGTCTTTCCCATTCTTCGCTTCTGTCCCTCGGATATTCACCGAAAATATCGCTGATTTTATCATTGAGCGACAGTAAACCTTCATCAATTGCAAATCCGGCAGCCGTTGAAACGATTGACTTTGTTACGGAAAACAGCGTATGAGGCATATCGGCAGAATAAGGATAAACATAGTTTTCAAAAACTATCTCTCCGTTCTGCATCATAATAAGGCCGTGATTTTCAACATTATGCTTTTCAAGCTCTTTATAAAACTCTAAAATACGTTTTGAAGAAACTTTCGCTTTAGTTACCATAATTTCGCCTCCGTAAATCTTACTTTTCTATTATAGCAAATTAACCGTAATTTGCAAACTATACTTTAACAATATTAGACTAATAGGGTGATTTGTATTGTTGACAAAAATGCAGTTCTGTGATAAATTTTATAGGATATTGTATTTTATAATGGATTATTGTCTGCAAAGCTGAATTTGCAAGGAACTTAATACCTTTTCAGGAGGAAATAAAAATGAAGGAATACCGTGCGGGAATTGACGTGGGTTCAACCACGGTAAAACTTGCCATTCTTGATGAAAACAACAAGATCGTTTTTGGTGTTTATCGTCGCCATATGGCACAGTGCCGTGAAGTACTCGCAGAGCTTCTTAAGGAAGCAGTTAAAGAAACAGGCATCAAAAAGCTTAAAATTAACATTACGGGTTCAGGCTCTATCAATCTTTCAAAGTCGCTTGATATCCCGTTTGTGCAGGAGGTAGTAGCTGTTGCAACTGCCTTGAAGTTTTATGCACCGAAAACTGACGTAGCAATTGAACTCGGTGGCGAAGACGCGAAAATCATTTACTTCAAGGGTGGTCTTGATGAAAGAATGAATGGCGTTTGTGCAGGCGGTACCGGTTCTTTCATTGATCAGATGGCAGCACTTTTACAGACGGATGCTTCAGGACTTAACGAAGCTGCAAAAGATTATAAACAGATTTATCCTATTGCGGCACGTTGCGGTGTTTTTGCAAAGACTGATATTCAGCCGCTTATAAACGAAGGTGCTACTAAGGCTGACCTTGCTGCATCTATATTCCAGGCTGTCGTGAATCAGACTATCTCAGGTCTTGCCTGCGGTAAGCCCATAAAGGGATGCGTAGCTTTCCTTGGCGGTCCGTTGCACTTTATGCCTGAGCTAAAAAATGCTTTCATCAGAACACTTAAACTCACTGACGAAACTATTGCAGACCCTGAGAATTCGCATCTTTTTGCAGCTGCCGGTGCAGCGATGACTGACGGTGGCAGTGAAGTTGAACTTGATGAATTGATAGCACGTTTTGATCAGGGTGTTGAAGTTTCATTTGAAATGCCCCGTTTACCTGCTCTTTTTGAAAACGAGGATGAATATAACGAATTTATAGAAAGACACAGTAAAGCCGTTGTGCCAAAGGCTTATATATCCACATACAGCGGTGACTGTTTCCTTGGTATTGATGCAGGTTCGACTACTACCAAGATTGTACTTATAAGTGATGGAGGCAAGCTCCTTTACTCATTCTATTCAAGCAATGAGGGTAACCCTATAGAAACGGCAAAGAGAGCTCTTGCTGAAATTCACGAAAAGCTCCCTGAAACAGCACGAATTGCACGAAGCTGTTCAACAGGTTACGGTGAAGGTCTTCTCAAGACAGCATTCAACCTCGATGAAGGCGAAGTTGAGACTATCGCTCACTGTACAGCCGCATCATTTTTTGACAAGGATGTTGACTGTGTTCTTGACATCGGTGGTCAGGACATGAAGTGTATTAAGCTTCGTGACGGTGCAGTTGACACGATTATGCTCAACGAAGCCTGTTCTTCAGGTTGCGGCTCGTTTATCGAAAACTTTGCTAACTCGCTCGGCTACACAGCAGCAGAATTCAGTAAAGAAGCACTTTTCGCAAAGACTCCTGTTGATCTCGGTACACGTTGTACTGTTTTTATGAATTCAAACGTAAAGCAGGCACAGAAAGAAGGAGCAGGGCTTCCTGATATTTCCTCAGGACTTGCTTATTCTGTTATTAAAAATGCTCTTTATAAAGTTATCAAGCTCGCAGACAGCAAGGATCTCGGTACTCACATCGTTGTTCAGGGCGGTACCTTCCACAATCAGGCTGTCCTCAGAGCACTTGAAAAGGTGGCAGGTGTAAATGCAGTCTGCCCTGACATTTCAGGTGTAATGGGTGCATTCGGTGCCGCACTCATCGCAAAGAACCGTTACAAGGGTCAGCCGTGTACTATGACAGACCTCAAAGAGCTTCTTTCACTTACATACACAAGCACAACTACACGTTGTAAGGGTTGTTCAAATAACTGTATGCTCACTATCAACAGATTCCCTGACGGTCGCCGTCATATTACTGGAAACCGTTGTGAAAAGGGAGCAGGTGAACAAAGCAGATCAAAAGCACCTAATATGGTGGAATATAAACTCAAGAGAATTTTTGACTACCCGAATCCTGAAAATGCACCTCGCGGAACTATTGGTATCCCACGTGTGTTAAACGTTTATGAAAACTTCCCGTTCTGGGCAACGTTTTTCCATAAGCTCGGATTCAATGTCGAGATATCTCCGCTTTCAGACAGAAAGATATATGAACTCGGTATGGAGACGATCCCGTCAGAGTCCGAGTGTTATCCCGCAAAGCTCTCTCACGGTCATGTTCAGTGGCTTGTCAACAGGGGAATAAAGACAATTTTCCATCCTTGTATTTACTATGAAAGACAGGAAACACCTGATGCTCAGAACCATTACAACTGTCCGATGGTAGTTTCCTATGCTGAAAATCTCAAAAACAATGTCGAAGCGGTTAATGAAGGTCAAGTAAAATATCTTCGTCCGTTTATGGCGTTTACAAATGAAATAATACTGGCTGACCGTCTTGTAAAGCTTTGTCAAAAAGAGTGGTCGATCGGTGAGGACGAAACTCGCGATGCTGTTCACGCTGCTTGGATCGAGCAGATCAAAGCTAAGGAGGATATCCGTAAAGAGGGTCAGAGAGTTCTCGAAGAAATGGAGAAAAATAAAGGATACGGTATAGTCCTTGCAGGAAGACCGTACCACATCGACCCTGAGATTAACCATGGTATCCCCGAAATGATCGCTTCTTACGGCTTGTCTGTCCTTACAGAGGACAGCCTTCCGATCAATTTCAACCCTGAGAGACCTATGCGTGTAAATGATCAGTGGGTTTACCACTCACGTCTTTATACTGCAGCAGAGTTCATCTGTAAGCGTGATGACCTTGAACTCATTCAGCTCAACTCTTTCGGATGCGGTCTCGATGCCGTTACAACTGATCAGGTTCTGGAAATCCTCGAAAACAGTAACAAGCTCTATACAGTCCTTAAAATCGATGAGGTTAATAATCTCGGTGCGGCAAGAATCAGACTCCGCAGTCTCCTCGCTGCAATGAAGCAGAGACATGAAAGAAATGTTAAGCCTGAGCCGAAGCCTCTTAATTACCGCAGAACAGAGTATACAAAGGCAATGCACGATGAAAAGTATACCATCCTCGTTCCGCAGTTCAGTCCTATTCATCTTGACCTTGCCGAACCTGTTTTCAAAAAACACGGTTTTAATGTCGAGGTTTTGCATAACGATAATCGACAGGCTATTGACACAGGTTTGAAATTTGTAAATAACGATGCTTGTTTCCCTTCTATAACCGTTGTCGGACAGATTATGGATGCCGTTCTTTCAGGAAAGTACAATACGGACAAACTTGCGATCATTATGACTCAGACAGGCGGTTGCTGCCGTGCAAGTAACTATGTCGGATTCATCCGACGCGCACTTGAAAGCGTAAACCTCTCGCACATTCCCGTAATTTCTCTTAACGCAAACGGAATGGAAAAGAATGAAGGATTTAAGATTCCGAAAAAACTGATTTGGGAAGGAATTCAGGCGGTTATTTACGGAGACTTGTTTATGCGCTGCCTTTACCGTGTCCGCCCATATGAAATCGTTGAAGGCTCTGCGAATGAGCTTCACGCTAAATTACGCGAATTATGTATCAATCATCTGACAGGTAAAGACAAAACATACTCCTACGCTGAGCTTTGTCAGAAGATTGTCGAAGAATTTGATTCTCTTCCTATCCACGAGAACGTCAGAAAGCACCGAGTAGGTGTCGTCGGCGAAATCCTTGTTAAATATATGCCTCTTGCAAATAATCATATCGTCGAGCTTCTTGAAAAAGAAGGTGCGGAAGCGGTTGTGCCCGATCTGATTGATTTTGCAAACTATTATATCTATAAAAATGACTATAAGCATCAGTATCTTGGCTCTAAATGGACAGCTTCTGCGATTGCACACGTTGGTGTAAAAGCAATCAGAGTTTTGAAGCGACCTGCGATCAAAGCTCTTGAGAACAGTAAGAGATTTGAACCGCCGATGAAAATTGAAGATGTTGCGGAGCTTGCAAAACCGTTCCTTTCGCTCGGCAATCAGTACGGTGAAGGTTGGTTCCTTGCAGGTGAAATGGCAGAGTTGATTACAACAGGAACGCCGAATATTGTATGCATTCAGCCTTTTGCTTGTCTGCCTAACCATGTTGTAGGTAAAGGTGTTATCAAAGCTATGAAAAACACTTATCCTCAGGCGAACATTGCGGCCGTTGACTATGACCCGGGTGCATCTGAGGTTAACCAGGTCAACAGAATCAAGCTTCTGCTTTCGGCAGCAGACGAAATGGCTAAGAATTAAATTTGAGGGGTTAAAATGAATATTTTTAAACAGATTATTTCAAACCACGCTTTTGTCTCGGTTTTTCTGGCATGGTTTTCTGCTCAGCTTGTTAAAGGTATATACGGTATCTTTAAAGAGAAGTCGATAAAAGGTATTCGTCGCATAGTTGCAAATGGCGGAATGCCCAGCTCACACGCTTCAAGCGTATGTGCTTTATGTACAGCAAGCGTCATATCTTACGGCTTTTCCTCTTTCCAGTTTGCGGTATCTGCACTTCTCGCACTTATCGTAATGAACGATGCTTTTGGTGTACGTTATGAAACAGGAAAACATTCTAAGGTGCTTAGGAAGCTCCTCAAAGAAGGCGGCGTAGATATGGATGTTGAACTTAAAGTGGCTGTCGGACACACACCGTTTCAGGTAATTGTCGGAGGATTCTTAGGTGCAGCGGTTGCGATCGTTCTTAAATATTTATTTTATACATGAGTTTTAACTCATATAAGTGAGAAAACGGTGGGATCATCCCACCGTTTTTGTTATGCGGAGATATTGATGCATAGAAAGTTGTTACAGCATTATACTTTAGCAGGTTGTGCTGTGTTCAGATCGAATTAATAAAGTCTAAAAGTTTTTCCTGCTGTTCATCGGAGAGTTTTGCTATTGCTTTTTCAAGCGGCTGTGATTCTTCGTCATCAAAAAAGATCTTAAGTGTAATGCCCAAAGCATCGCAAATATAGCTGAGGTACTCGACAGTAGGCTGTTTATTGCCCAGTTCGATATCCCTGAGATAGCTCTGTGAAATTCCCGCAAGATTTGCAAGCTTATTTGTGCTTATACCCTTATCTTCTCTGAGTTGAATGATTCTTTTTCCTACGTTCAAAGTATTCACCTCCACTAATATCATAAACGTTAAAGATATAAAAAATTACATCTTTAGCGTTGACATTTTATATCTAAAGAGATATAATTAGCACGATATAATGAAAAAGTTATATCTAAAAAGAAAAGGAGATGATTATTTTGAAAAAATCTTTGAAAAAATTGCTTGCTTCATTGCTTGTAGCGGTAATGGTTCTTTCTGTCGCACCTGTGGGTGCTTTGACTGAAATTGACCTCTCATCGCT
>JAGBFD010000045.1 GCA_017936645.1 Clostridia bacterium | reverse complement strand
GGAAGTCTTACTCAGTGTGGCGGAGAGAGTGGGATTCGAACCCACGGTACGTTGCCGTACGACGGTTTTCAAGACCGTTCCGTTATAACCACTTCGGTATCTCTCCGAATGCTCAAATATAATATCATATGTTTTTACTGTTGTCAATACCCAAAACGAGAAAATATTAAACTTTTTTTACCTCTTTTACCGGCAAAGAAAAAGGAAGAAATCTGATGACTTCTTCCTTTTTATAAAGCGTGCTTATTCAGCCTGAGAATGAACCTCTTCGATGACTTCTGCTACGTAGTCGGCATAGATATGGCCGATGAAATCAGCACCGATGGAGTATGTAGGATGCACACCGTCTTCAGAAAATGCTTTCCAGTCTGTTTTTACACAGGCAGCAGCAAGGATTCCGTCAAGAGGAATGAACAGGTCAGCGTACTCTCTTGCAAGCTTACGGACGATCTGAATTTTCGGGTCAAGGTCTTCTCGGAAGTAAAGCTTGTCCTCAGCAGGGAGAAGGAACTGCTCGATCATAACGATTTTGGCATTAGTTTCCTTTTTGATAGCATCAAGCACGGTACGGTATCTCTTTTCAAATTCCTCGTTCGGGAGCCACTCTCTGTTTTCTGCTCTGTGCCAGGTGTCGTTGACACCGATGAGGATTGATACGATGTCCGGCTGTATGTCAATGAAATCAGAGTCAAGTCTGTTTACAAGGTCGATTGTCTGATCGCCGCTGATACCAAGATCGATGAATTCAAAATCCATTCCCGGGAAATAGTCTGTAAGATATTTTGCAGCGTATTTCGGATATCCGTTTCCGAGGTCGTGAATGTCGTCTCTGTTACGGTCAGCATCTGTTATGCTGTCGCCCTGAAATAAAATTCTCATAAAAGTTCCTCCGTTTTTACTTCAATTATTTCAAAAAATTCTTTCTCTCCGCAGACGGAAATAAAAAGATTTTTCTTTTCAAAAGTTGTGAAAATTTTTTCGTATTTTCTGAAAGTTTTTTTGTTTTCTTCAAAGCAATATTTATTTAAACTTGCGACGGTTTCTGAGTTGCATTTGACCGCACTTTCTTTGAGTGTCCACAGCCTGGTGAACTCTTTTTCAGGTGCAACCGAAGAAAAAACTATTTCTTTCTCTTTTTCTGAAAAGCAACGATCGATGACTCCGTTTTTAACATCGAGAATGTCCTGAATGTCAATACCTACAGGGTTTTCGTCGACTGCGACAGCCACTCCCGAAGAGGTATGGCTGATATTGAAAAAGATATTTTTGTTGTCCTTAAGAAAAGGTTTTCCGTTTTCACCGATAACAATTTCAAACTTTATAATGCCGGAATTTTTTAAAGCTTTTTTCAAAAGAAGGTAAGAAATAACACAGTTTTCTTTGCCCCTTTTTTGCTTTAATTTTTCAAATTTTTCTCTGCGTTTTTCGGAAATATAATTTAAAAAATTTTCGCAGGAAAAATTCTCATAATTATCAAAAAAATAAATCATTTTTTCAGCTCTCATCATAATGCTCCGTGAAAAGATGAACGTCACCGCCGTCGTGTTCACGGTAGCCTATTATAGTTGCAAGGTTGACGTTATGAATGCTTCTGAAGATATTCATATCAACCTTGTCGTTTTCTTCAGTCAGCTTTTTTATAAGCTCCTTGACCTCCTGTCGCTTAGAACCGTCGCAGGTCTCGGCATCCTTTTTTGTCACGCTGCAGGCACAGCGGATGAACTCAAGCTCATTATATCTTGCCCACGAAATTATGTCTCTTTCTCTGACCATATAGAGAGGACGGATGAGCTCCATTCCTTCAAAATTGGTGCTTCTGAGCTTAGGCATCATCGTCTTGATTTCGGCACCGTAGAGCATACTCATAAGAGTTGTTTCTATGGCATCGTCAAAATGATGACCGAGGGCTATTTTGTTGCAACCCATATCCTGAGCTTGTTTGTACAGATAGCCTCTTCTCATTCTTGCACAAAGGTAGCAGGGTGAACCGTCACCGACATTTGACACGGAATTGAAAATAGGAGAGTCAAAAACGGTTACGGGCAGATCGAGAATCCTTGCGTTTTCGATGATCTTCTGCCTGTTTTCTTCGTTGTAGCCCGGGTCCATTACGATGTACTCAACGCTGAATTCAAAGTCGCTGTATTTCTGCAGATGTTGCATACACTTTGCCAGGAGCATTGAATCCTTGCCGCCTGAAATACAGACACCTATTTTGTCACCGGGTTTTATCAGCTGATAGTCCTTGATTGCGGCGACAAAATTATTCCATATGGTTTTGCGGTATTTTTTGATGATACTTCTTTCGATAAGCTGATGTCTTTCCATATTAGCTCCTCAAGGATGATTTAAATTCATTTTATCACCGCTTTTGACAATTTACAACAGTACATACAAAGTTTTTAGGTTGAAAAAGAAAGAAATTTAATGTATAATAACCCCATATATTTTTGGAGTTGATTTTTTGAACAGATTTGATGATTATAAAGTTATGCCGACGGTGGCACTCCGAGGACTTGTTATCTTCCCCGGAATGACGCTGAATTTCGATGTCGGCAGACAACGCTCGATAGATGCAATAAAGGCTGCAATGGCTGATGAGAGGGAAGTTTTTCTCGTTGCACAGAAGGATGTACGTGATGACGAGCCTGAATTTGATCAGCTTTTCAAAATGGGTACAGTCGCTAAAATCAGCCACATCCTCAAGCTGCCGAACAGCGACACGATAAGGATTTCTGTAGAGGGTCTTTACCGTGCAGCTCTCGTCGATATGCTGCAGACTCAGCCGTATCTCATTGCGGATGTTAAGATGAGAAAGAGTACTGCGATAAAGGCGGAGGACAAGGACTATGAGATTGCACTTGTCAGACAGACAAAGGATTTCTTTGAGGATTATGCAGAAGTTGCACCTCAGATGCCGGGTGATCTCATTCTCGAAGTGCTTGAGAAAAATACAGCAGGTGAGCTTGCTGACTATATCGCAGGCAATATTATGCTTGAGTACAAAAAGCGTCAGACTATTCTCAATGAGGTGAATCCTCTTCGCAGACTTGAAAAGGTTTGCTGCCTTCTTGCAAAAGAGGGCGATCTGATGCGTCTTGAAAACGATATCAACAGAAAAGTTCAGGAAAATATTGATAAAGGTCAGCGTGAATATTATCTTCACGAGCAGATGAAGGTCATTTCGGATGAACTCAATGACGGTCTTTCACTCGTCGATGAATGTGAAGGTTTCCGTGAGAAAATCAAGGCTCTTGCTCTTGAGGAAGAGAGCGAGAAGAAGCTTCTTAAGGAGTGCGCACGTCTTGAAAGAATGGCACCTACATCTCCTGAAGCTACGGTCAGCAGAGTTTATATCGAAACCTGTATTGATCTGCCGTGGAACAAGTTGACTCGGGACAATCTTAACCTTTCAAATGCAAAAAAGGTGCTTGACCGTGACCATTACGGAATGGAAAAGGTTAAGGAAAGAATCATAGAAGCACTTGCCGTCAGAAAGCTTTCGGACGGTGGCTACGGTCAGACTCTCTGTTTTGTAGGCCCTCCTGGTGTAGGTAAGACTTCAATTGCAAAAAGTGTTGCGGAAGCTATGGGCAGAAAGTTTTCGCGTGTTTCTCTCGGCGGTGTTCACGACGAAGCTGAAATCAGAGGCCACAGAAAGACTTACATCGGCTCGATGCCGGGCAGAATCATTGCCGCTGTAAAATCAGCAGGTACGAGAAATCCGATCATCCTTCTTGATGAGATTGACAAGCTCGGTTCTGACTACAAGGGCGATCCGTCTTCTGCACTCCTCGAAGTGCTTGACGGTGAGCAGAATGCAACCTTTACGGATCACTACATCGATATGCCGTTTGACCTGAGTAAGGTTATGTTTATCACGACGGCAAACGATAAGTCGACTATCCCTGCGCCTCTTCTTGACAGAATGGAAGTTATCGAGCTTCCGAGCTATACACACGAAGAAAAATTCAATATTGCAAAAAAACATCTCGTGCCTAAGCAGATAAAGCTTCACGGTCTTGATTCTAAGACGTTTAAAATCAACGATAAAGCTTTACGCGATGTCATTGACGGCTACACCCGTGAAGCAGGTGTAAGACGACTTGAACAGCAGATTGCGGCTCTTTGCAGAAAGGGAGCAGCGACTCTGGTTTCGGGAGAGGAGAAGGCTGTTTCTGTCAAGGTGACAAGCCTTGAAAAGCTGCTTGGTCCGAAAAAATATATCCCTGAAACAATTGACGAAGACTCTGCGGTAGGTGTCGTAAACGGACTTGCTTGGACGAGTGTCGGCGGTGAGATGCTTCAGGTCGAGGTTGCGGTGCTTGACGGTACAGGTAAGGTTGAACTTACGGGTTCGCTTGGCGACGTTATGAAAGAGTCTGCTATGGCAGCGATCAGCTTTATCAGAAGCAGAGTCGAAAAGTACGGAATCAATCCGAATTTCTATAAAGAAAAAGATATTCACATCCACGTGCCTGAAGGTGCCGTGCCGAAGGACGGTCCTTCTGCAGGAGTTACGATGGCGACAGCGTTGCTCTCTGCTCTGACGGATACTCCCGTTGACAGCTACACAGCAATGACGGGTGAAATCTCTCTTCGCGGAAGAGTTATGCCTATAGGCGGACTTCGTGAAAAAACAATGGCGGCTTACCGAATGGGTATCAGAAAGGTGATTGTACCTAAGAAGAATATGCCTGACCTTGCAGAAGTTGATCCGAAGGTAAAGGAAGCGATAACCTTCGTTTCTGCTGTCAGCCTTGATGATGTTTTTGAAAATGCACTCGTGAAGAAAACCGATGAAAAGAAGGCTGTGGCGGCAATGGCAGCAAAAAATAAAATCGGATACGACGTTATGAGAACGTAAGGAGGCAGAATATGAGATTTGACAAAGTTAAATACGAAGCATCTTACGGTACAAGTCAGCAGTTGCCGAAGAGTGAAGCTGTTGAAATTGCTTTTGCAGGACGTTCTAACGTCGGCAAGTCGTCAATGCTCAACAAGGTGCTGAACAGAAAAAATCTTGCACGTGTCAGTTCCGTACCGGGCAAGACAGTTACAGTTAATTTCTTTGACTGTGACGGAGTTAAACTCGTGGATCTTCCGGGCTACGGCTACGCTAAGGTTAATTTCAATGAGAAAAAACGTTGGGCAGATCTCATGGAAGGCTATTTCAACTCAGGAAGAAATATTCGCCTTGTAGTCCAGTTGACGGATATGAGACATCCTATCACAAAGGATGACCGTGATATGCTGAGATTTCTGAAGGAAGCAGGGTTTGATTTCATCGTCGTGATGACAAAGAGCGATAAGCTTAATAAAACCGAAAGAAACAACCGTCTTGAGGCGATCAAAGAGGAGCTTGCGGAGTTTGGTGAGATCGAGGCAATTCCGTTCTCTGCTCAGAACGGCGAGGGTGCTGACAAAATCCGTGAAGCGATTGAAAAGTACTGTACAACAGAATAGTAAAACAAAAGGCTGTTGCACGAAGCAACAGCCTTAACTTATGATGTTTTATCAGAAAATCAAACCTAAGAAGAAATCACGGATTCGTGCAAAAAGATCTGTGAAAAACTTACCGATACGCTCAAAGAATGTGAGTTTGCCGACAAACTCGTATTTTGTGACATCGTTTTCATCGTCTTCAGCATACTCGATGATAGTATCAGCACTACCCGAATGTTCAATGATTTCAAACACAACGTTCTGGCAGTCATCAAAAGCGTAATAGTCGATGTACGCAACTGTCTTTGAGATGAAAACTCTTTCAAGTTCAGGACAGGCTGAGAAGATATTTGCATTGATATATCCTACACCGTCGTTGAATTTTGCTGACTTGAGTTTTTTACAGTCTGCGAATGCAGCCTCACCTATTTCACAGTCATCACCGTTTACGGAAATTTCTGTAATTGCTGTGTTTGCAAAAGAACGTGCACCGAGATAATAGATATCATCAGAGAAAGTAACGTCTTTGAGATTTGCACAGTTTTCAAAAGCAGAATCTTCGATGTACCATACTTCGGAAAGGTCGACCTCTGTGAGGTTGTTACAGCCTCTGAAAGCAGCGTAACCGATATCTGATACGTTTGTGAAATCAAACTCTTCAAAGTCGCAGTAAGCGAAAGCTAATTCACCGATGAAAACAGGGTGATCGATTACGATTTCGTCGAGATTTTTGCAGTTATAGAAAGCGAAAGAAGCGATAGTGTCTACGTCTTCAGGGACTGTGTATGATGTAGCATCTGATGTGATGAGGAAGTACTCGATGGATCTTGAATACTCATATGTGCCGTCACCGAAATCATACTCGTAGTTATAGAAAAGAGTTTCGTCTTCGTAGGTGTAGTATTCGTTATCTTCACTTACTGTGATGTTTTCAAGAGTATCGCACCCTGCGAGAGCACCCATAACGTCTACAACCGCTGCACCGATGTAGAGATCTTTTAAGTTAGTTCCTTCAAATGCTCTGTAACCGAAGAGCTCAAAGCTGTCACCGAGATTTACTTTTTCAAGATTTACACAGTTTGAAAAAGCACCTTCACCAAGGGCGATTATTGAATCGGGAATGTTGACTTCCCTGAGGTTTCTGCAGCTTGCAAATGTGTAAGGTAAGATCTCTGTAACTGTTTCATTGAAGTTGATCTCTTCAATTCCTGACATAAAGAAGCAGTAGTCAGCGATGAAATCAATCTCTTCAGGAACTGTATAAGTCTTTTCATTTCCGAGATAAGCAAGAAGAACGTTCTGACCGAGGATGACTTCACCGTCTGCACAGTTTTCAGCAAAGTATCCGAGTGCCGGTGTACCTGAGAAGACTTCTGTACCGAAGTAGCTGAATTCGACTTCAGAAGGGATTACGACTTTTGAGAGATTGGCTGCATCAGCAAAAGCATAGTCAGAAATGCTTGTGACAGTAGCAGGAAGAGTGATCTCTCTTAAAGTATCACATTCCGTAAAAGCCATATAGCCGATCTCAGTGACTGTATAGGTTTCGCCTTCATACTCAACAGCTTCGGGAATTACAACCGTTTCAGACAGGACTGACTTTCCTTCGTCATCTGTCTCAAAGTCGCTTACTGTTGCGTAAGAGAAGTCTTCGGTAGAGTTGATAGTGTAGTAGATGTCGTCTACGATAACTGTGTCAAGGAGGAAATCCTCAAAATAGTCTTCGTCATCGAAAAAAGCCGATGAACTTACTGCAAACATTGATGTTGCAAGAATTGTGGCAAGAAAAACTGCCAGGAGTTTCTTAGTGATACCTTTCATTTAATTTCTCCCCTTTATTGTTTTCAGATAAACTATCTGTATCTAAACACTACTCCTTTTTATGGAAAAAGTAAATAGATTTTGCGGTTAAAAATTGTTACAGTTTGGTGTCTTAAAGTTACAAAAAGCCGGTGTAACCCGATAAAGGTTACAACGGCTTTAACTATTCAGAAAAAATTAGTTACATTGACTCAGGAACTGTGATTCTGAGCATTTCAAGGATGTTTTTGATTGTATCCTTTACGCAGATGCAAAGGTAGAGTCTTGCCTGCATAAGCTGTTCGTCTTCGCACTTAACACGGCAAGCATTATAGAACTTGTGGAAAAGAGTAGCGAGGTCGACGACGTAACGTGTGATCTTTGCAGGGTCGTAGTTCTTTGCAGCTACTACGATTTCGTTTGTAAGTGCTGCGAGATGACGGATAAGCTCACGCTCTTCGCTTTCCTTGAGCATTTCAAGCTCTTCTGCAGTGCAGTCACGGGGGCTGATGCCTTCTGATTCAAGCTTTTTGATGATTGAACAGATTCGTGCGTGTGCATACTGACAGTAGTAAACGGGATTCTGTGAACTCTGCTCAACAGCAAGGTCGAGGTCAAATTCCATCTGCGAACCCGGCTCTCTCATATTGAAGAGGAAACGTACTGCATCAATCGGGATTTCTTCAAGAAGGTCAACGAGTGTGATAGCTTTACCTGTTCTCTTTGACATTCTTACGACTTCGCCGTCACGTGTAAGACGGACGAGCTGCATAAGTATAACGTCGAGCTTGTCACCGCCTACGCCGATAGCATCGAGAGCACCCTGCATTCTTGCGACGTGACCGTGGTGATCTGCACCCCAGATATCGATTGCAACGTCAAAGTTTCTGACTGCGAGCTTGTTGCGGTGGTATGCGATATCTGCAGCAAAATATGTCGGGTTACCGTTTGCACGTATGAGAACATCGTCCTTAAGCTCGAGCTTGTCAATATCCTCCTGAGAATAGCCCTGAGCCTGAAGTCTTGCTGTCTGCACTTCGATATTTTTGTACCAGAGTGCACCGTCCTTTTCGTAAGTAAGACCCCTCTGCTTCATAAGCTCAAGTGTGTCTTTGAGTTCAGTTCCGTTGTGAAGGGTGCTTTCGTGGAACCATGTGTCATATTCGATACGGTATTTTGTAAGGTTATCCTGCATAGCCTTGATGTTTTTAGGCAAAGCAAAGTCAACAAGAGCCTTTCTTCTGTCAGCTTCGTCAGCATCGATGAATTTGTCACCGTAAACGTCTGCAAATTCCTGAGCTCTGATTTTGATATCTTCACCGTGGTAGCTGTCCTCGGGAAGCTCGACTGCATCTTCACCCTTGTAGATCTGCTGATATCTGATATCAAGAGAAAGTGCGAATTTATCTATCTGGTTACCTGCATCGTTGATGTAGAATTCACGGCTGACTTCATAACCTGCATAGTCAAGAACTGCAGCAAGACAGTCACCCAGAGCACCTCCTCGTGCATTACCCATATGCATCGGACCTGTCGGGTTAGCGGAGACGAATTCTACGTTGATTCTCTTGCCGTTACCGTAGTCTGAACGGCCGTAAGATTTACCTTTTTCACGGATGTCTTTGAGGATGTCTGCATAGTAGCTGTCGCTGAGGTAGAAGTTCATAAATCCCGGACCTGCAACCTCTGCACGGAGAAAATATGTGCCATCAAGGTCGATTTTCTCCATAATTGTATCTGCAATCTTTCTGGGAGCAGAACGAAGCTCTCTTGCCCATACCATTGCGGCATTGGCGGAGAAGTCACCGTTTGCACGGTCTGCAGGAATCTCTACTTTGAATTGAGTTTCGGGTACCTGCGGAAAAGCTCCGTCTTTTACAGCTGCTTCGACTGCTGCATAAACTGCGTTTTTAAGCTGTTCCTGTACTTTATTTACGATGTAAGACATATTAATCTGCCTCCTTATACTTCGCGGTGATTTTGATTCTGTTTTTGCTCAGAAGCTCGTTGTTGAAATCGAGCGAATATGAAAAATCAAGAACGGTTTTTTCTTTTTCTGTGTATTCTGAACGGATCGATGATGTGAAAACTCCCATCATAATCTGACCTACGGGGGTGTTGTAACAGCAGAGGTTACGTTTGCCCTTTTCCATTTTCAGCTCTGTGTTGTAAGCACCTTCGCGGGAAACGGTGACACGGCTTGAATTCTCAACGTGTACCGTTGTCGTACACCCGGCAAGCTCCTCTGACTGCTCTTCATAAATTACGTAGTAGTCGTCGGCTGTGCCGTGGATGTCTGCGACGGTTGTAAGCTCAGATTTTTCGCGCTGTCCCTGCACGTCATGGTAGTCACATATGGTGATAAGACAGGTCATCTTTCCCATCTCTCTATAGCAGTAGTGAGAAGTGTATCTATGAGCTCAGCGTAGGGGACACCTGAAGCTGCAAACATTTTCGGATACATACTGATTGATGTGAAACCGGGGATTGTGTTCGGTTCGTTAAGCATTACGAGTCCGTCGGATTTACGTACGAAAAAGTCAACTCTTGCAAGTCCGCCGCAGCCGAGAGCTTTGTATGCATTTCTTGCTGCCGCACGTACTTCCTCGTGCTTTTCGTCTGAGAGTCTTGCAGGGATGTGAAGCTCACTTGCGGGATTGACGTACTTTGCTTCGAAATCGTAGAAATCATTACAAGGAACAACCTCACCGCAGACAGAAGCGACAGGCTCGTCATAACCCATAACCGCACACTCTACTTCGATGCCGTCAATGCCTTCTTCAAGAACGAGTTTTGAGTCTTCTCTGAAAGCCTTTTCGATTGCAACGGCAAGAGATTCTTTGTCGTCAGCCTTGCTTACACCTACGGATGATCCTGCGTTTGCAGGCTTTACGAAAATCGGGAAACCGAGGTATTCCGCGGCTTTTTCGATGTATTTTTCAGGCTCTTTACCATAGTCGTATGAGTTAAAGCCTATCCATTTTGCCTGTGGGATACCTGCAGCGTCAGCAAGTGTATTTGTCATAACTTTATCCATACAGCATGCTGAAGAAAGCATATCACAGCCTACATAAGGAATTCCGGCAACCTGCATAAACCCCTGAATAGTTCCGTCTTCACCATTTTTACCGTGAAGCACGGGAAATGCGACGTCGATACGGACAGTCTTTACTCCGTCTTCTTCAAAAACGAGGATACCGTGGTCAGCTCTGTCAGGAGAGATGACTGCTTTTGTAAGATGAGCCGTATCCTCAAGCCATTTATCTTCAGGAAGATTTGCGACGTTGCCGTCGTATTTGTACCATTTTCCGTCCTTAGTGATGCCAAGCATAATGACGTTATATTTATCAGCAGGAGTGTTTTCGATGACTGATTTTGCAGATACGACGGATACGTCGTGTTCGCTCGAAACACCGCCGAAAAGAATGAGTGCATTCTTCATTTTACACCAACTCCAATTGCATTATTAAACAATTTAACATATTATCATAATTCTTCTCGTAAGTCAAGGAAAATCAAGGTTTTCGGGAGTCCAAAAAGTCCGAAATTAATGCAAAAAAATAGTGACAAATCTATATTTATATGATATAATATGTCTAATTATTGATAAACACTATAATTGTCTTATAAGGAGTTTAAGATATGGAAAAAGTTTCAGTACTCTCAATGATTATCAGAGGTGTAGAAAGCACTATGAACAATAACGGCTTTGCCGTGGTTGTTCCTCAGGATATAGAAAAAGGCAGTCTGCCTGTCACGGAGAAAAACGGATGCACAACCATCCTTTACGATGGCAAAAAAGGCTCTGCAAAGATTGAAATTTTTGAGGGAAAGATTGCTCTTTTCTGCTCAGCGGCTGCTGCAGGAAGTGCTGTCGATGAGGACTTCAAAAAGGTTACTACGACTCTTTTTGATATTGAAAAGGTTGATGAACGTGACATAAAGTACGTAGTAAATGAGTTCTGTGACTGCATCAACGATACTTACGGTAAGAAAGACAAGGCAAAGAAGCTCCCACAGCCTGTATCCAAGTCAGCGGCAAAAAGCGGATCAGTCTATTACGATCTTGTGACTCTCGGCAGCAGATTTGTACAGATTTATCCCGATCTTAAGGCTGAGTATAAAGCTAACCTTGAAAAGTACGGAGAATTCCTTGCAGATGATTTCTTCGTAAATCACGGTAATGCGGTTTTCCGTGAGACTGTCAAGAAGAACGATCCTCAGCAGATGAAAAAACTTTTCAATATGCTCAATGAAGTTTACAATGACGGCACAAATCAGGTGCAGAGTGTTATCGTAGTTACGATTCTCGGCTCACTCTATGACGATGAAACTCTCCTTGCAAACTGTGTCGATTACATGGACGAGATGACGCTTTTTGTTATCGAGACAAATAAAATTCTCAAGAGATCTTCCTCTGCCAGATCAAAGCTTGAGCGTCCGCCGCTTTACAAGCCGAAGAAGAAAAAGAAGATGAGCGGATTTATGAATCAGTTGAACGGAGGTAATTAACCGTGGCGAATGAAGAAAAAGTTGAAATTCAGCCGGTAACAGCAGATGTTACAGATGAATCAATGCTTGAAGAGGCGATGAATACTGCGGTTACGGAAGAATACGGAGCTGATCAGATTCAGGTTCTTGAAGGTCTTGAAGCTGTCCGTAAGAGACCCGGTATGTATATCGGCTCGACGGGTCCCAGAGGTCTTCATCACCTTGTTTATGAGATAGTGGACAACTCTATTGACGAGGCTCTCGCAGGCTTTTGTACTCATATTGAAGTTGAAATTCTGCCTGATAATATCATTACCGTACGAGATAACGGTCGTGGTATTCCCGTGGCAATTCACGATAAAATGGGCATCCCCACTCTTACCGTTGTTCTTACAGTTCTTCATGCGGGCGGTAAGTTCGGTGGCAGCGGATATAAAGTTTCCGGTGGTCTTCACGGTGTCGGTTCTTCTGTCGTTAATGCTCTTTCAGAGTGGATGGAAGCTGAAGTTTCCCGTGACGGTCACGTTCACTATCAGAAATTCTCACGCGGTAACGCTGTCTGTGATATGAAAATCATCGGTGATACCGATGCGACAGGTACACTTATCCGTTTTAAGGCTGACCCCGAAATCTTTACCGAAACGGTAGAGTATGAGTTCGATGTGCTTGAAAGAAGACTCCGTGAGTCCGCTTTCCTCAATGCAGGTCTTTCGATCACTCTTACAGACTCACGTGATCCTGAAAACATTATTGAAAAGGTTTACTGTTACGAAGGCGGTCTTTCAAGCTTTGTTGAGTATATCAATACGAGCCGTGCATTGACTCCGCTTCATACTCCGCCGATTCATTTCTCAGCTTCAAAGGACGATAAGTACGCTGAAGTTGCGATGATGTACAACGACAGCTACAACGAGGTAATCCTCTCGTTTGCAAACAACGTTAATACTATCGACGGCGGTACTCACGAAACAGGCTTCAAGACAGCTCTTACACGTGTTTTCAACGACTACGGTAAGAAGTACGGCATCCTCAAGGATGGTGATAAAAAGCTTTCAGGTGAGGACGTACGTGAAGGTCTTACGACCGTTATCAGCGTAAAGCTTACGGAAGCTCAGTTTGAAGGACAGACGAAGGGTAAGCTCGGAAATACTGAAATCACAAGCATCGTATCCGCAATGGTTTACGAAAAGCTTATGACATATTTTGAGGAAAATCCCTCAGTTGCAAAAGCAATTTTCACTAAGGCTCTCGACGCATCAAGAGCAAGAGAAGCTGCAAGAAAGGCACGTGACCTTGCAAGACGTAAGGGCGTTCTTGAAAGCAACTCTCTTCCCGGTAAGCTTGCTGACTGTACTGAAAAGAGTTCTGAATTTACAGAAATCTACATCGTAGAGGGTGACTCTGCGGG
>JAGBFD010000044.1 GCA_017936645.1 Clostridia bacterium | reverse complement strand
CCTGCTTGCGCAGGTTGCGTCCTCGGTGACCGTTGCTTTGCAACAGTACCCGCCTCAGACTTCGCGACTGAAAACAGTTCACTGAACTGTTTTCTTAACGTCGCTCACCCTCTCAGAGTTCGAATCCCTTGCATTTGAATAAAAAAATAACAGAGCAGACTCTGTTGAGTCCACTCTGTTATTGGCGTGCTGCAAGGGATTCGAACCCCTGACCTTTTGGTTCGTAGCCAAACACTCTATCCAGCTGAGCTAGCAGCACATTTCTTAATGCTACGGTATTATATCACTACAGAAAGCAAAAATCAAGTGTTTTTTGAAACTTTTTTTAAATAATTATACTCAATTCTAAAAAATTAAATAAATGACATTATTGGTGACAATTTATTTATTGGGGAGAGGATTATCGGTGCATTCGAGAAGGTAATCGACAGAAACGTTATGAAACCTTGCAATCGAAATAAGTACCTCAGGCGGAATAGTTCTCCCTCCGCTTTCGTAATAGGCATAGGTTCTCTGGGGAAGATTGATTGCATTCCCCATTTCAGATTGAGTCAGATCAGCATCTTCTCGCAAGTCACGGATTCTTTTAAATCTCATAATCATCACCAATGTTATTATACGAAGAACAAATTGTTCTATTGACTTTAAGAACAAACTGTTCTATAATTATGTGGAGATAAAAAGAGTGATCTCAATTTAACAAACAAAGGAGTAATAACAATGGCACTTATAAAATGTCCTGAATGCGGAAAATAAGTTTCAGACAAAGCACAGGCTTGTATTAACTGCGGTTGTCCGATAGCAGAGATTAATCCTGCAGGCTCGGTTTCGGTTGCAGTTAACGGACCGGGTATGGTACAGATGTATATTTTTGATATGGACAGCGGTGATGTGCTTTGGACGGGCAGAAACGGTGAGGTTGCAAGATTTGACGTTGAAGGTGAGACTACGATATCTGTCATCGGCTCATTGGAAAAAAGACATCCTGAAAGAGGAGCTATGGCAACTGTTCGCGGCGGAAGAAGATATGAATACAAGATGCTTAAAAGCTTCTGGGGCGGAGAGTATGTTATAAATGAAGTCGATGTGCTTGATTCAGGAAGATGAATGGTTTAAGAAAAAGGAGAGTTAGGCATATGAAAAAATTGATTTGTTTTATCTTGGTTATAGTTTTTACTTTCAGTTTTTCTGCTTGCGGTGGAACTGAAAGAACAGTTGGAGAAAACGATGTGAAAAAATCATATGCTCCTGCCTCTGAAATTGATCCGATGGATATCTTTTTCGATTATCACAAGAACCAAGTAACAGCAGAAGAAACGCACATCGGACAGCGATACAAGATTACTGATGTAAAAGTATCAAACATAACAGAAGAATACGTTTACATTACTCAGGAAATAGATATGGGACAGTATTGCATAAAGTTGATTTATGATAAAAGTCAACTTGATTATGTTAAAACTATTACAACAGGTGATACGATAACCTTTGAGGGAACTCTTACAAATATATTATTTGGAAGTATATTCACTCCTGAATTGACTTTTGAAAAAGTAATCTTCGTTGAAAAATCTGAATGAGCATTGAAATTTGATATTGCAATCTGACCTCACCTCGTGTGAGGTCATTTTTATTCAATGAGATAAAACTGATTTATTAAAAAATTGTAGTTTACCGTTAATACCGTTTTTTGCACCGTTGATACTTGGCTCTGCGAGATTTTACGAAAGTTATGATATGATTGTGATGTGTTATTTTCAAAGCACAAAAGAAAGGATGTTGTGATAATGAAAAGCAAAATTTTAAGGACGGTAATCGCTGCAGTTCTGATGCTGACTCTGGCTGTGATGTGTATGCCGGCGGCAGCTGCAATAGACTACAGCGGTGATTGCGGTGAGGGTCTGACCTGGCGTTATACCGAAGAAACAGGTGAACTTAAAATCGAGGGTACGGGTTCTCTTGAAGACTATGAATACAGAGAGGTACCATGGATTGATTTTGTAGACGATATCAAAAAAGTTACTGTTTGTGAAGGCGTGGATTATGTGAGTAAAGAGGCTTTTTCCTGCCTCGAAAGTATGGAAGAGATCAGCTTCCCGAGTACTGTAGGAAATTACATTGGAGAAGGGTTTATTCATAACAACAACTGCAAAAAGATTACGGTCGCAGAAGGCAATAAAAACAACTCTACCGATGCTAACGGTGTTTTGTACGATAAGGATAAAACAAATCTCGTTGCTTATCCGTCGGGAAGTGATGCTGCTGCATTTACTGTGCCTTCATCGGTCAAAGATATATGCGATAAAGCTTTCTTCTGTGCTGATGCTCTGAGGACTGTTACATTGCCTGACGGACTGCTTACTATAGGTGTTATGGCTTTTTCAAATACCGAGCTGCTCGAAAAAATCGAAATTCCCGACACGGTGATAGAGATAGGCTATTCTGCTTTTGAGGACAGCGGCATTTCAAGCGTCAAAATGTCAAAATCTCTGAACAGAATTGAAGAGAATATGTTTTTTAATTGTCTCAATCTTGAGAGTGTAATCATACCTGATGGGGTTAAGGTGATTGACAGAGGTGTATTTTGGGAATGTGAAAACCTGAAAACCGTCACAATTCCTGAAAGCGTTACTCAGATAGATGCATCGGCTTTCCGTGGCTGTAATGTTACAATTAACTATAAAGGCTCACAGGCTGACTGGAGCAAGATTTCTATCACTGATGAAAATGATTTTGGAACAGAGTCTTTCAAGGCATTGAAGGTTAATTATGATTTCAAAGCAGAGGCTGAAAATACAACAACACAGAAAACAGAACAGAATGAGATGACATCTGCACAAAAAACAGAGAATGATGAAACTCAGAGCGAAAAAGGCACAGGCAATAAAATTATTGTGATTATCGCTATAGTCGGAGTTTCGGTGGTAGTTGTTGCAGCAATTATCGCTATTGTAGTCATTTCAAAAAGTAAGAACAAAAAAAGGGAATATAAATAAATTTCTGACAGGAGGCTTCGGCTTCCTGTTTTTTAATCTTATCTATTGAATTTTCTTTTCACTTTATATATAATGTAAGAAAACGCAAAAGGAGCGATTATCATGTACAAATTTCCTATCGGTGTAATCATAGACAGTTTTCGTGTACCCATCAAAGAAGCAGTTGTAAAGGCTGCAGAGGTTGGCGCTCAGGGTATTCAGGTTTATTCAACAAGCGGTGAAATGGCACCCGAAAACCTTTCAGCTCAGCAGAGAAAGGACTTCCTTAACCTCGTGAAGGATAACGGCCTTGTAATATCTGCTCTTTGCGGTGACCTCGGTGGCGGCGGATTCGCATTTGCTGACCGTAATCCTGCAAAGATTGAAAAGTCAAAGAGAATTCTTGACCTCGCAAAAGAACTTGAAACAGACGTTGTTACTACTCATATCGGAGTTGTTCCGTCTGATCCGAATCACGACAGATTCAAGGTTCTTCAGGAGGCTTGTTTTGAACTCAGCCGTTATGCAGACAGCATTGATGCTCATTTCGCTATCGAAACAGGTCCCGAAACGTCTGCAACACTCAAGACTTTCCTTGACTCTCTCGGTTCAACAGGCGTAGGTGTTAACCTTGACCCTGCAAACCTCGTAATGGTAACAGGTGACGACCCTGCGAAGGCTGTTCATAACCTCAAGGACTATATCGTACATACACACGCCAAGGACGGTAAGCAGAACTTTTTTGTCGATCCTGAAATCGTTTACGGTATGGTTGAGTCACACATCGTTACTCACGATTCATTCATCGAAGTACCTCTCGGTGAAGGCAGTGTAAACTGGGATGAATATCTCAAGGCTCTTGAAGATATCGGTTACAAGGGATTCCTTACTATCGAACGTGAAGTAGGCGACGATCCTGCACGTGACATCAGAAAAGCAGTAGAATTTCTTAACGGAAAAATGGGTGTTTGATTATGAAAATTTCTGTAAGCAGTTACAGCTACTCAGCTTTGGGCACGGACGACTTCAGCCGTATGCGTCTGGCAAAGGAAATGGGCTTTGACGGTATTGAATTTGCTGAGATTAATCCTCCGGAAGGTGTGGACAAGGCTGACCATGCAAAGGCTCTTAAAGCTCTCTCAGATGAGCTTTCGTTGCCGATCACAAACTATGCAATCGGTGCAGACTTTGTAAATAAGGACTGCGACAGCGAGATAGAACGCCTGAAAGGCGAAGTGGATATCGCAGAGATCCTCGGTGTAAAAGTTATGCGTCACGATGCAACGGGCGGTCCGGAAGAAGAAAGATTTTCTCTCGAAGGTTTTGAGAAATATCTTCCGACACTTGCCAAGGGATGCAGAGCAGTTACCGAATATGCGGCAACAAAGGGTATCAGGACTTCTGTCGAAAATCACGGCTACTACTGTCAGCAGAGCGACCGTGTGGAAGCTCTTATGAAGGCTGTCGATCACGAAAACTTCGGTTGGCTTGTAGATATCGGTAACTTTATGTGTGCTGACGAAAATCCTCTTGACGCAGTAAAGGTCGGTGTGAAATATATCGCATACGCTCACGTGAAGGATTTCTACTATAAGGACAAGTCAGAAGAACGTCCCGACGGTTATTTCCGAACAAGAGCTGACAATCATCTCTGCGGCTCTGTCCTCGGTGACGGAGTTGTACCCGTAAAGGAGTGCCTTGATTTGATCAAGGGCGTAGGCTATGACGGTTGGGTAACTCTTGAATATGAAGGACAGGAGAGTCCGCTTACAGGAGTTGCAAAGGGCTTTGAATTCTTAAAAAGCATAATATGATTTTAAAAGCAGTCGGAAACGGCTGCTTTTTACCTTAATCAGAGTAATTTCATAAAACATTTGTAATTTCTGCCTATCTGTGCTAAAATATCTCGAATTCAATTTTGGAGTAAGTTTATGCTTGAGTTTATAAAAACAAATTCTTTTATAATTGCACAGGTTTTCGGTTTTCTTGCGATGATCGTTGCTATTTCGATGTACCAGTTCAATAAACATAAAAAGGTAATGCTTCTGATGGTAGGCTGTGCACTTCTCTGGTGCTGTCACTACACGTTTCTGGGACTGTTTACACCTGTTGCGATGAATTTCCTCGGTGCGGTGAAAAACTTCATTTTCAGCTTCAAGGAAGGCAAACAGATAACGTCAAAAACTATCCCGATAATCTTTCTGATTCTTTCTGTCGCATCAACGATCCTGACGTGGAAAGATGCGTGGAGCGTGCTGCCTCTGATAGCTTCAGTTTTTGCCATTGTTGCCCAGTGGCAGACCAATGTAAAGTATTTGCGTTTGCTAACGATACCCGTATGTATATGCTGGTTTATTTATAATATCAATAACCAATCATGGGCAGGAACGGCAAATGAGGTTTTCGTTCTCATATCAATCATTGTGGCACTTATAAAAAATAAACAGCTTGTTAAAAAATAAAACGAGGGACTGTCGCTGCGACAGTCCCTTATCTTTATATGATGATGAATTTTATGATGTAGGTTGTACGTTATTTACCACACCCACAAAAAGGGGAGTAGAGTCATCAGATGTTATGACGAAGATAAACGGTCGGTTCAGTCTGAATTCGATCTCTTTTCCGTCAGGCATCATAGTACCCTCAGCGGTGATAACGGTAAATGCGGCAGCTGTGCATCCTTTTTCGTCGACTGTCACACGAGCACTGTGATTGATACTGCTTACGTATGCTGACATATTGTCTGCAAGTATCGGAGAAAAGTCCGCTTTATTTTCATCAAAGACATCAGTCACACCAAGCTGTCTTGTATAGTCAGAAAGTTCGGATGAGGAAACGATGTCAAACTTAGGCATATAAAAATGGATCAGATGTCCGTTGTGAGTGTTTTTAGGAGTTGAGCCGTTGAGAATGGGATTGATGCTTCCGCTCTGAATGAGAGCTTCAGGTGATGTGCCTTCATCGGGAAGGATGAACCACATTTTTCCACCGTTTTTGAATGATAGTGTGGTTGCGGAATAGTCATCGTCCGAGTATAAAGGTGTGCCGTTGAGCATCTGATACATAAAGTCGATGCTTGTTTTGCCATTGACGGAATTGAATATATCGGGCTTTGTGAGATGCTCGGGAAATTCACTTTCCCATCCGCCTTTGAAATAAACAGTACTTGCGAGGCTCAGCACCATATCGGATGTGAATTCAAGTCCTTCTGCCTGCTTTTTGAGAAGTCCTCCGGTCTGTTCATTTAGCCAGTTATGCAGGGCTGAGTTATATTCGGAGCTTCCCATAGTACCGCTGAAGGAGGATGCGTAGTATTTTTCAGCGAGTATGTCGAGCGTATCTTTGTTGTAGCTCAGATTGTCGTTCATCCATACGGAGTTTGCAAGGATATTTGTTTTGACCCCGTCGTCTGAGTAGTTACTCAGCCATAGTCTGTTTGCTTTGACCCTTAGGTCTTCTATGCTGTCTGCACCGAGCAGGGCGAGAATCTGATGACGTGTCTTTCCTCCCGTAGACTCTGCAAGCATACTCATTGCCATATAAACATTGACGGGGGAGTACACGATATTTTCACCCTTGGTATCTGATAAAAATACTTTTGTGGTTGAGTTTACGAAAGAGCTGTAATCGCCTGATGAAGCAACATTTTTGTTCCTCGTTTTAAAATCTTCGTGCCATTTTGTTACGGCATTTGTATAGGCTACCCAGTCTACTTCACCGTTATCTGAACGAAAAGCGTCTTCACTCGGATATTTAAGCATAGCGGGATAGACAGCGTTGCTCACAGAAAACGGATTCATAACGGGAGCATTGCTGTGCAGATGGGTGCTTGGCAGTGCTGAGGGATTAACGGGCTCGATCGGGTTGAAATGAAAATGTCCGAGTACGGCACCGACAACGATGCACAAGCAAGCGGCTACGGCTACAAATTTGATCCACGGTTTGCTGTTTTTCTTTTTTGTCCTTATTTTCTGAACATCATTGAGCATATCGTCCTCAATATCGTTCACAGAGTTCATAATGTCTTCAGGTTTCATAAGAGTTCCTCCTTTATAAGGTAGTCCTTGAGGCTGAGTCTTGCACGGTGGAGTGAGCTTTTTATCTTGCTCCGGCTTGATCCTGTGTAGTCTGCAATGTCACGAATGGAGTCGCAGTAGAAGTATCTGCAGATGAAGATATTTCTCGTATCTTCAGATACGGAGTTAAGCCACCTGTTAAGTGCGTCCGAGAGAATTTTTGAGTCAATTTCCTTTTCAGGTTCACCTTCAGCGGATGCACAGTCGTAAAGTTCATCAAGCGATATTGCGTATTCTGAACCTGCACGTTTTTTTGAATTCTTTTTTCTGTAGATATCGATGGAAATACGCCGTGTGATTTTACCGAGAAAAGCGGAAAGACTGTCAGGCTTGTGCGGTGGCATAGAATACCACGCGCGAAGATATGTATCATTGACACTTTCTCTTGAGTCTTCAATGTCTGCGAGGATGTTGTAAGCGATTTTTGAAAGGTAATTTTCATACTTTAACTTTGTTTCGGAAATTGCTTCTTCATTCCTGTCCCAATACATTTCAACAATCTTACTGTCCTCCATCATAACACCTCCCTGAAACGTTTCACTATATAAGACGTGAAAAAACAACATCGGTTGCAAGGATATAAAATATTATAGCATAGTTTTACTGCGGTGAAAATAAAAATCTCCCGCAAGGGGAGATTGGATCAGTGATAAAAATCGGGATTATCCGGTTCATAAACGGTGATTAAACAATTGGTATCGTTTGTGAAAATAAAAACGGATTTTTTGAATAATTTTGCAGTATAAACATCACCGTGTCTGTACTGAATGTTGTACAGTTTTTTCGAGATGTAACCGCTTAGCTGATCATAGGTTTTACCGTACCGAAAAGCATTGCTTGCAAAGGCGTCCATTTCGCAAGGGTCGGTTATATTATACCGTTCTGTCATTTTATATCTTGCATGATCTGTAAGGGGAATGTCCTGATCGGTTATATGGTACCGTTCTGTCATTTTATCTCTTGCATGATCTGTAAGGGGAATGCCCTGATATGTTTCAGATGGTTCTGATGGTTTTTGCAAACTTTGCAGAATCGCAGCAATCGATGCAATGATAAAAGCTAAAACAACAGTTGCAACTATAGCAAAAATGATCAAGTCCATTATTTAAAATTCGCCTCATTTCGTAATTGATAACTTTTGTGATGTTTTCTGTAAACTAAATGTATTGTAAGACAAACATCATTTTACAAAGTGTATTTTAATCGGATGTTTCGGATTGCTCTGTACTGTGTCTTCGTTTAAAACCACATTTTCTGCACATATCTCAACCTCGGGATAAATAATTCCCTCTGCATTTGACACAGTATCAAAACAGAGCTTTGACTTTTTGAAATCAATATTTTTAAGCGTTATGTTTTCTGTAGGATAATTTGAATGAAGCAGAATGTCGATGTCGTTTTCGACAAAGATGTTTTCAAGAGTGATTCCGCCCTGAGGAACGCACACGCAACCGGGGTAGTAACTGCGGGCATATGTGTCGTAATTAAGACTTAATGCAATTCCTATATCACGCTTTTTCTGAAGTCTGCAGTTTTGTATCACTATGTTTCGGCAGCCGCAGTCGAGCTCTTCAGTATCACGTACCGCAACCCAATTTATGCCGTCATATTCTGCGATTCCTTTTTCGTGGCAGGGTGGAGTATCGGAAGTGTAAAGCTGTCCGTCCTTCGGATTCATAAGAACACGGTATGTTCTGCCGTTGACAGATACAGTATCCGAATGCTGAACCTGCATCCCTTTGTGCCATTTGCACCAGGCACCGCCGAGAATTCTGCAGAAAAAGCCCGTTGTTGAGTTGTCGTCCAGATCAATACAGTTTTCGATTATTCCGTTTTCGATCCAACCGATATGAGTGTTTGAAGTAGCGTAGTCAAATGCATTGAGTGCTATCGGGTCGTCGAATGTGCGGAATCTGCCGTTGCTGATGACAAAACCGTCGCCCCAGCCGAGATGAACACCGTCCTTATTTCCCGTTATGTATAAATCATTGAGAATGATATTTTTAAATGCACTTACCTGAATCGCATAATCCTTTTCAAGCAAACCGTGACATTCAAAACCGTCAATTTTTAAGTTTTCGACATAAATCATTGCGACCTGTGCACGTAAGCCTGCAATTCTGCTGTTAACACCAAAGTCGTTACTTTCGATACCGTTACACTCAAGGTGAAGTCCGACGATTTCGATGTTGCGGTTGTATTCTCCTTTGAGTGCACCTTTGTTTATAAAAGCATTGGCGTTAATACCAGTTACACTTGCTTCACGCTGAAGAATAACACCTTCGCCAAAAACAAGTGTTGTATTATCACCGATTTCGATTTGCTCAGAAAGCCTGTAAATGCCCGGCACGGTAACCTGAACTGTCCCGCCGTAATCAACAGCCTTCTGCAAAGCTTCAGAATTTTTATATGGATTATTTTCGGGCAAAAACCCGTAATTATTAGCGTTAGTCATAGTCTTCGCTCCGTGAAGTCTCATTGTGAGCTTAATTATAGTATCAATATCAAATCTGGATTTACTTGCGACAGTAGATTTCTATTGCTTTGCGGATAAACTCTGATGTACCGTCAGCGTGTTTGTCTATATTACTTTTAAAGCGTTCATCTGCAACGTACATCTGACCAAGACCTGCTAAAATCTCGTTTGTGCAAAGATAAAAATTTTCTGTGATGTAGCTCTGCAATCTGCTTACAAGTTTCTGTGACTCAGGGGATTGGGGATTTTCACCGTTTTTCATACATACGGCAAACTCAGCAAGGATGCCGTCCATACTTTCGGCAAGAGAATTCCACTTGTCGCTTGTGTAATTTTTAGTTTTTTCTTCGTGTTCCTTATATGCATCGGTCTTGCCCCAGTTTTCCTGAGCCTCCGCCTTGTATTTTTCAAATTCACTCATAATATTCGCTCCTTTCGTGGCGTCAGATCGGAATAAAATCAATCGCTATATTCCGATAATTTTTCTTATTTCTTTTGCATCGATATTATCAAGACTGCAATTTTTTGAAATAGAGATATACGCCGCAACACCTGCAGCTTCACCGATTCCTATGCAGATAGGCATCACTCTGAAATTTGAATGTGCCATGTGCGTGCCTGAAATATTTCTTCCGCAAAGAAGAAGATTTTCTTTGGTTTCAGGAAGGAGACAACGGTAAGGGATCGTGTAGCCTTTTTGCTGAGAAAAATGTTTCTGTACTCCTGTTTTATCTAAACCTGAGCCTGTGATATTATGAACGTCAAAATTAAAGTAAGCATCTTTTACGACATAGTCATCAAAAACCTTTGCTTCGAGAATATCCTGCTCGTTCAGCGTGTATTTCCCTTTGAAATGTCTTGTTTCACGAATACCCATAAGGGATGCGGAACTGATAACATAACAATTTTCGTAACCGGGTACAAATTCACGCAGATATCTGACTATGTCATCCATCTGTCTGCGGCAGGTAAGAGTAGCACGCGTCAGGTCGTCTGCATTTGTACCGTCAATATCTATTGCATTTGTCATATTGCAGGTAACAACACCGGGGAGGGTAGATTCATAAGTGAGGATATGACCTGCGGGATATGGAATATGTTCTTTTGCAAGAGCCTGAAGCTCGCCGTTCGGTGTTTCATAAGTTGATTCAAAATAGCCTAAAAAAACTGCACGGTCATAATCAACACCGCCGACTTTGAACATAATTGTTGCAGGTTGCATTTTGTTGTCTTTTTCTCTGCCGAGGACAAATTCTGCACCTGATCTTGCGGCTATATCTCCGTCACCTGTAGCATCAATAGTGACTTTTGCGTAGATATCCGTTTTGCCGGATTTGTTGACAACAGTTGCACCGAGCACTTTGTCTCCGTCACAGATTGCATCCTCAGCAAAAGTGTAAAGCATGACTTTACAACCAACCTCACAAAGCATTTCAAGATACAGCGTTTTCAGCTTTTCCGGGTCGATAAGATTGGTGATTTTATTTTTGAATTCACCTTCATTATTTCGGGAGCTTCTTTTCAAAATTTCATAATACAGAGGACTTTCGCAACTGCCTGTCCAATGACTCATAAGACCTGAAGTTGAAATTCCTCCCACATCGCCGCTTTGTTCAACAAGAACAACTTTTGCTCCGTTTTTAGCTGCGGAATATGCGGCCGCAAACCCGGAAGGTCCGCTTCCGAGAACAAGAATATCGGTATGTATTTCAATTGTTTTAATCATATTTAACACCCCTAATTGTGCTTACTTCACATTTCAGAACCATAGTTAATTATTTTCAAAATCGTATGCATCAATGTAAAAGGTTGAATCAATTAAAACAGCTCAACAAATCGGAACATATTGTTCTCTTTTAATACCGTAATACAAGGAGATTAGATGAATAATACGAAATATTAAAGTGTTGATTTGAAAAAATCTTATTTATTTGACAGCATTAAAGATAATTGACAGCCAAGATCACGATGCTCGTTACAATCATAACAATACCGACCACGCGGTTTAAAGTTTTTGCGTTAGACTTGTTGGCGATTTTAGATGCAATTCTTGCCCAAAGCAAAGTAAATATTACGCACAGTACAAGGCAAAGAATATCAGGAACTCCACCGATCATAAAGTGGCTTATACCTCCGGTAAGAGCTGTAAAGGCCATTATAAACACACTTGTGCCAACTGCCAAATGCATAGGATAACCAAGGAAGGAGGTAAGAACAAGCAGTAGCATCATTCCTCCTCCTGCACCGGCAAAGCCACAGATAAACCCGACGATAATACCGCCGACTATTGCCTTGATCAATCTGCTCTTAGGCGAAACAGCTTCCAATTGCTCCCTCGTTTTGCTGACGGGTTTTAATATGAATCGCAATCCAATAATAATAAGTGCTATCTGCATAGTGCTGCTCATGGCTTGTTCGGGTAGAAAACTTGCCACAAAACTTCCGATCATAGTTACGATAAGAACGCTCAATAGCAATGGCAAGCTGTTTTTAATATCTAAATTTCCGCTTTTCTTATAGGTGTAAGCGCTGACAGAACTTGCTAAAACGTCGCTGATAAGTCCTATTCCGACCGCATCATAAGCAGGGATGCCCAAAAAGGTTATTAGCATAGGTCCTATAACTGCGGCAGCACTCATACCCGCAAATCCCGTTCCAATGCCTGCTCCGGCTCCTGCAAGAAAGCACACAAGTATTTTTATCAGAATATCTCCCATAACATATCTCCGTAAATTCTTATTTATCTGACAGATTATATCACACATAAGCTGAAATTACAATCAGGTGCGGGTGTCCTGCCCACACTTATTCACTCTTACTTCTTACTTATTACGAGCTTGCGAGTAACAAGGTTCTCCGAAACAAAGAAATCTTTGATTTCGTCTTGTTTCGTGAGGTTCTTATTACCTTCCCAAAAATCCTGAATGCAATTTTAGTGAAGAGTGAAGAAGTAATAAGTAAAAAGTAAAAATCCTGAACGCTGTCACATTCAGGATTTTTGTGTTTACAATTTGTTTTTGTCAAAAATTGAAATCACTCAAAACAGCCCGATAAATTGGAATTTGACGAATTAAAAAATACCCTTGTTATATTTAATCATGGCACGAAAACTTATAACAAGTCCAAGAATAATACCAATAATCAAAACAGCAGTTCCAACTAAAATAAAAATATCGTTTTCAGTATAT
>JAGBFD010000043.1 GCA_017936645.1 Clostridia bacterium | reverse complement strand
TTAGGCTGAGTAGTTCTTTCAAATTTGGATTGTTTTTCGCCGCCAATGAAATCAAGTTGGCTGTGTTTTTTGGGTCCGCAAAAATCGTGCGAAAGAAGAGAACACCTATTACCCTATCCTTGCCGAGAGCCTCAACGCAGAGTGCTGCCGCTATTGAGCTGTCCTTACCTCCCGAAATACCTATAACGGCATTACAGCCTCTGCCGTTCTTTTCAAAAAAATCACGTATCCATTGTACGCAGTCATTTTTCACCTTTTCCGCATTGAACATAATTTATCCTCCAAAACTAATTAATACACTTTAATTATATTACCCCGTTACAAGGGTGTCAATGTTTTTCTAAACTGACCTCTAAATAAAAAACGCAGAGAAAGCTCTGCGTTTTTTATCAGGTCAAAGCACCGATATTAAAGCTGAATTCCAATTCATCTTTTATAAGATTTACAATGAGATTCGCAAATGTTTTTATAAAATCAACAATTGCTGCTATCATATTTTCATCGGCTTTTCCGAAGTCTTCATCTGTCCCTTCAAACGGTGCAAGAGAAGCATTATTGACATTCATCATATACTGAGGATACTTTTCACTGTCAACCGTAATATCGTATCTCATTATCTCAACTGACGGAGCTTCAAGAGGTGCAAAATAGTTGTGATGCAAGTCTTTTACAAACCATGTAGTATCAGGGAACATACACGTAGAAGCATCAATCTTTTTGTCGGGCGAGATATACTTCATATTCTCTTCGGTAACCGTTGCAAGATACTCTGCACTCAGTACCTCATCATAGTCAGCACAGGTCGCACCAAACGACTGTCTGTAAACACTTGTATCAGCATCACCCTGAACCGTAGCACCCTCATACAACGGGAACTCAGGAAGATTATACTTAGCAAAGATATAAAAATTAATACCTGCTTCTTTCATCTCAAGCATTGTATCAATAACATTAACCTGAACAGTATAATAATACTCATCAGCTTTTTCGATAAAACCTGCATATTCTGCTCTGACTTCATCAGTATTAAAAACATAATCCCTTGCCTGCTCATAAAGCTCAGGTGTTACCATTGACCAGTAAGAAAGCCAACCGCCGAATGTATTACGGATAATCAACGGAAAAAGATCATCTTTAAAATTGTTAACAAATGATATAAAAGCATCTCCGGTAATGCCAAGAAGCTTCGCCTGATTCATAAGCTCTACCAAAGCCATTGCAAACTCTGCACACACTTCATCGCCTATAAGTCCCTGCTCACTGATATAATAATCAAGGAAAGAGTCCATTGCTTCGTTTTCCATTTTGATCTGACCTGAAAACAAAGCACTCATAAAGTCAACACCCATAACAGATGACGAATAATATGAAATATCAGAAACATATTCCTTTGCGTGATCCTTGTAAAGTTCAAGGTATGCTGCGATAACATTGGCACCGTAGCATCTGCCGATCAGCTGAACCTTATCCTTGCCGGTAAGCTCGACAACATCATCAATATGTGCTTTGAGCTCGTGTGCTGTTTTGATCGGAGACTCACGCCAGTCATACCAGAATCGGCAGTCCCAAGGACCGAAGCCCGATGTCTTACCTGCAAGATGAGCCGTTTCCGTCTGAAATCTGGTATAGCTTCCGTTTGTCACATCTCCGTTTTTATCAAGTACAAGATCCTTGAAAATCGGTGACCACGAAGCATTGAACTCCTCAGCATAAGAAGTATAGTCATCAGTAATCATACCCTTTGCCAGTTCTTTAAGACACGGACCAAGAGTTTCTTTGATTATTCCACCGAAATCTGCACTTAAAGGATATACCGTCTCCCCCTGTGCATTAATGATATCATTCTTATGTGCACCGATTACGTAAATTGTCGGATATTCTTCAGGCTCTGATGCAAATGACGGAGCAAAGCAAGAAAGAATCAAAGTAATACAAATTATGACAGATAATACTTTTTTCATACAAAAGCCTCCTATTACGTATGATTGTACCTACTGAAACGCAATCAGTCGAAATATTTTCAGTACAAATCCGGTGTGGCACCTTTATGCTCAATATTTTCCTCAACTGCAGAGAGTAATTCTGCTGCAGGAAGTACCACAACGTCATCATCAAGCTGACTTACAAAATATGCAAGATCATCAGGACCGACCGTCCACGGATGAACATTGATTACGGAATAACCGTTTATGCTTTCAATATCAGCAGGATAAGAATTGATAATTTCAGCCTGCTCTCTGAGCCACTCGTTCGTCACCTGAGAAGCCTCGCCTGACGGATGCCAGAGAGAAAATCTTACTGACAGAAACGGTTTTTCGTTTGCAAAGTAAACCCTGCCGCGGCCTCCCGAATAGCGGTCATTATCCAACTGTAAAATTCCACCGTCAATATTATCGTAACGGGCAAAATACTCTAATTTATTGTTGTAAACCCAATGCTCATAGGCATTTCTCGGTGTTTCATTGAGAAGCGTGACAACACGCAGACCTGATTTGTACATTGTTGCTGCTGTCAGATCGGCAAAATTGCTTACTTCCTTCGCTGACATCTTTTCAATTCTGGCATATCCTGCACCTGACGGACCTGTTATGAAAGAGTCACCATTGTTATTTTCTATGGCTTTGTTCACAGCTGTTGAAGAGAAAAGATGCATCTGAGGAGCGAACGTCCATGTTATCGGTGTATCGATATCATAGCTCTGCCATGTGTGGAATTCTCTGTAACCGTTTGAAATCCACTGTGCATTGTCTCCGTCACTGTAAACGATTGAAATATAATGTTTATCAGGATCAAGCTCGGGAGCCGTAGCCTTACCCGAAGACATCGGCGGTGTATCAATTCTGTTGCAGGTAAGTACGCTCATATTAAAGCTATGGTCAGACGGTATAACATAGTGTCCGTAACGTGATGCTGCTTCTGTGTGTGCAACTTCGCGGTTACACCAGCCGAGGATCATCGAAGCGGGTTCAAGGTCTCTGTAAATCTGATTACGGAAAGAAACCTGATCCGGTGTTTCTTCATCTGAAAAATAAATAAATATCTTCTGCTGAACAGCAAGATCGAAAAGACCTGATGCAACAGCATACTGATGAATAAGACATTTTTTACTGAAAATATCCTTATGCTCATCATAGAAAGCTCGCTGAACTTTAACGGTAAGCTTATCATCGGAGATATCTTCCTTCTTTTCCAGACCCAATGCTTTTACTTTTTCTTCAGCATCAGCAGGTACTGCAAGCCAACCGTAAACCGTAGCATAATTGAATCCCATATTGAGCTGTTCATTCACATTATGGTCGCCAAAAAGCACGTAACCGTTATCTGTGATATGTGAACGAAACTTTTCAATGACCTTTTCAAAAGTCCACTCTTTGCCGTTTTCGTCCGTATAGAGAAGAGTGCAACCTGCTTTTTCGAGATCACTGAGTTCGGTTTGCGAGTCATAACCGTAGTTAATAAAAAGCGAAACCTCAGTTCTGCCTGTAAGACCCTGCAGGGACTGGAGAACGCAACGTTCTCCCCTTGTGATATTACCCGATCTGACAACGACAATTTCATCAGCGAGAGGTTTTATCTCAAAGGGTTCTGTCAAAGGCAAAAGATCCTGAATATTTTTTGCTTCGGGAACTATCCCCGGAAAAAAAGACGATACCGTATTGGTCACAAGTAAAACCATAGTAATAATAAATGATAATGCTGTTCTTAACATACTAACCCACCATTCTGAAAATATTATTTGTGATTTTTAAATTCTGACAAAACGTTCAAGTATAAGAATGTGCTGATCTATAGTAGAATTGACTCCTGCTGAAAACCCTGCTATACCCCCGCTTGTACTTTTATGACCCAGTTCATTAGAATACGCTGAAACTAATTTCCAACCGTCCATAGCATATGCATTGAGCAAACGGGTTATCTGTGCCGGAGTAAGGCTGCCACCGTCATCATCCAAAAGACTAACGGCGAGATACTCATAATAACCGTTATAACCTCTTTGTCTGAGACTGTTAATTTTGTTGACCCGTTCTGTCTGTCTCAGGCTTTCCCGACGTTTTGCCTCTTCCTGAGCAAGTCTTTGTGCCTGTGCCGCTGCCTCACGTTGTGCCTCATCAGCTTCCACCTGCTTCTTGAGCTGCTCTTCATCAACTTCTGTATAAGACTTACGCTTATTTCCTCCATCTTCAAGATCTGAAACATTTATAGGTCTGGAATCAAGCTCTTCTCTGAGAATTTCAATCTCTTCATCTGAGTACAAGTCAAGTTGATCTTCGAGTATCAACAACAGATCAGTTGTCGGTATTTCTTTCGCTTCTTTTCTGAAATTTTCCATATAACTCACCCAATTGATGTAAGTCTGATTATACTTCTTAATTATAACATTGCTATTCAAAAATGTAAATAAAATAGTGATATAAAATCATAGCTACCGGTAAACTTTTGTCGTAATTATTCTTTGCTTGCATCCTGACTTGCATCTTATCCGAAAAAGTGCGGAAAATGGCGGAAATTTCGGAAAATCCAAAAATTAAAAACAAAAAGAAAAAATCCCCGAAAGCCTTATTTATCAAGGTTTTCGAGGTATTTTTCATTAGCAAGTTGCACCGATTTAGATGTCGACACAAAACAATTCGATAAATTGTAGTTTATAATACCGTGTAACTCGCATCGGATAATTTATTCATTGCTCTCTTATAGTGTTATTTCTCTTTATACGATTCCCATTGCCATTTCTACCA
>JAGBFD010000042.1 GCA_017936645.1 Clostridia bacterium | reverse complement strand
AGATTTGATATTATAATAGTACAAATTTGACTTGTTATTATGGAGGCTCTATGAAGATTTCAAATTATAATGATGAAAAATCAATATTAGTGGAATTGGGAAACCGTATTCAGCAGTATAGGATTTCCTTGAATATTACACAATCAGAGCTTGCACAAAGATGCGGACTTTCTCTTAAGACTATTGCCCGTACAGAAATGGGATATGATACCAAGCTTTCAAATCTGATTAAGATTTTGAATGAAATCGGACTTTCAGAAAATTTAGATATTTTAATACCTGAACCTCAACCTGATTACAAAGCTTTGTTCGAGAAACAGAAAATAAGAAAACGTGCGCGACCGAACAAGAAAAAAGCTGATGACACTTGGATTTTGGGGGAAGACAGAGTAAGGTGAACAATACAAATTAATTTACTAAAATGGCAGTTAACGGGGTCTAATTTTAATTTTGGTCATTTTTACCACCTTTAACTTGATTTTTTCTTATAATACTGTTATACTGTATTTGTAGTTTAAAAGGAGTGATTTGCAATGCAAAAAATATATACACGAAAATATTATATTGATAAAATAAAAGGTTTTTATCATAATGATTTAATAAAAGTAATTACCGGTATCAGACGTTGCGGAAAATCTTTCTTTTTATTGTCTGTAATTGAAGATTTAAAAAGAGAAGGCGTTAATGAAAAAGATATTATATACTTAAATCTTGATAAGCGTGGTTTTACCAAAATTAAAACACCTGATGCTTTAGAAAAAGCTATTGAAGAAAGAATAGTTGATGATGATTTTAAGTATCTGTTTATTGATGAAATACAAAATGTAACAGGCTTCGAAGAAATTATAAATGCATTTCGAGAAGACGGTAATTTTTCTATATTCATTACCGGTTCGAACTCGTACCTTTTAAGTGGCGAGCTTGTGACAAAGTTAACAGGACGATACATTGAAATTGAAATGTTTCCACTGAATTTTCACGAGTATCTTGAAATGAAAGAATTCTTGGGTAAAAGCATAAAGCGAAACTTAAATGAAGAGTTTACGGATTATATTCGTTTTGGAGGTTTTCCTAAAACACTGGAATTTGATTCTGTAAATGACAAAGATACCTATGTTGAAGGTGTTATATCTCAGATATTAGACAAAGATGTTCTTAAACATAATAAAATCCGAAATAAAGCTGTATTTGACAGAGTAATGACTTATATTATCAATAATTTCGGAGCAACTACAAGTATAACAAATATAGCAAATTATTTCAGAGAGAAAGAGAATACGCCTATAAAAACTGAAACACTCAATAATTATATAACTATTCTCGAAAATGCAAAAATCATCTATAAGTGTCCGAGATTTGATGTGAAATCGAAAAAAGCATTGAAAGGTGAAGAAAAGTATTACCTTGCGGATTTAGGCATTTACTTTTCAAGAAATGTTGATGCAAGAATAAATTACGGCCCTGTTCTTGAAAATATTGTATACACCTATCTCAGTGCTAAAAATTACAAAATAAGTGTTGGACGAATAGGTGCGTTAGAGTGTGATTTTATTACACGAATAAACGATGAATACAGATATCTTCAGGTTGCTATGACTATAATGAGTCCTGAAACAGAAGAAAGAGAATATAAACCATTCTCTAAAATACGAGATAATTATCCGAAGTATCTGTTAACTATTGATCCGCTGATACAAAAAAGAGATGGAGTAATTCATAAAAATATAATTGATTTCATCTCTAATGACGAACTGATTTGATATATGATAACAAAAGCGTGCGGAGTAAAATCTGCACGCTGTTCTTTATGTAAGGTCGAAAAACTATATAGAATTTCAAAGTTTTATCGGTATAGAGGTAAAAACTTCTGAAATCTCATAAGTTTTCCAACTTATAGGAGTAAAAGTTCTTAAGACAAGACAATCACTGTTGACGATTATTTATTCACATGTTAAAATAAAGAAGGTAAAACATTAATTTTGGGAGAGTTGTTTATGCAGTTTGAAAAGTATTTACATTGCGATAATGATGATTCTTATATTTCTCTTCACGATTGTTATGCAAACAAAATATACTTTAATGATAATGTGCTATCTTTTTGTTTTGATAACGGGTTTTGGATAATCCCCGAACATGAATTCAGCGATGTTGAAGAAACTGTAAGAACAGACAAATCAAGAGTTGATTTTCATTTTGAAGATTCAAGCTCAGAAGATATATCAATTTATATTTATCGGAATAATATTTTCGGTAAGACAATAAGAGAAGAATTACCTTTAGATAAATTAATTAGTCTTATAAACGAAAAAAACTATAGATTGGAATTTATTTATCAATATAAATCTTATAATGAGTTGCTGTTTGAATGTTGGCTTTGGTTTGATAAAAAGCCTTATCATTACGAATGTCAATTAAAAATACCAACAAGCAAAGCAATTTATTGTTGGAATAATCTTTGTAAAGATAAAAAGTGGTGACATTTAAGAGGTTGTCTGATGACAGCCTCTATTTTTTTGCTTTGCAACACTTTCATCAAATCTGTATACAAAACACCCCTTATAGTCTTCCCTTCATTGCAACCACCCCATAGCTGCACCCATAAATGAAGTACCGAAAACCCAGTAAAATAGGCACTTTTGAGGTTTTGAAAAATTTTATGGTTTTCTCTTGACATTTACCCCTGCCGCAGCGCAGACCATAGCAGATTTTCTTAGAGATACAAGTACTTCGCCCGAAGATTATGATATGATCTTGACAGGTGACCTGGGTAAAGTCGGGACTCAGCTTCTCTATGAATTGCTTGAAAAAGAGTTTTCGACAGATATCAGAGCCGTTCATAACGATGCGGGACTTATGATATATTACCTTGATGAACAGGATGTTCACGCAGGCGGAAGCGGTTGTGCGTGCTGCGGTTCGGTTTTATGTACTAAAATTCTGGGTGAAATCCGTGACGGTAAGCTCAGAAAAGTTCTGGTTGTGGCAACGGGAGCTTTGCTTTCTGCGATTTCTCCGTTGCAGGGCGAGAGTATACCTTCAGTTGCACACGGAATTCTTCTTACGGATGGGAGGGGCAACAATGAATAACTCACGACTGACGGCAAAGACGTTGTTTAAAATGGCTGATGCAGACAGAAAGCTTATAGTTGCGGCAAATGTTATGAGTACAATCCTGACGGTGTCACTTATAATTAAACTTGTCTTTTCTGCAATATGCCTCGTTAAATCAGCAGATTAAATGCATTTTATTGATTTACAATAAAATTTTTTGAAAAACGCTTGAAATTATTGTGCATATATTGTAAAATGTTAACACAAATCACAGTATGGTTAATACTGAAAAAGAGGTGTTCCGTATGCAGGATAAAAACGTAATCAAAATTAAAACAAAAAGTAATAATCTGTTTCTGCGTGTTCTGGAAGGTCACTTTGCTTCCAATCACTCACACAGTAACTATTATATCGACGTAGCCGCACAGAAGTCCCGTCTTTCTGAGGCAAAGGCTGTTGCCAAAGAGCTCTGCAGAAATTACAGCTACAGCACTCAGATTATAGACACGATACTTTGTCTTGACGGTACAGAGGTTATAGGTACCTGCCTTGCTGATGAACTGACAGCTAATAATTTTATGAATATCAACGCTCATCAGACTATTTATGTGGTTACACCTGAAATGACGGGCGCATCACAGCTTATATTCAGAGATAATTATGCACCGATGATCAAAGGTAAGCACGTGCTTATTCTTGCCGTTTCCGTCGCAACAGGTTATACGGCAAACTCTGCAATCGAAGCTATCAATTACTATGGTGGTGAGGTTGTGGGTATAGCTTCAATTTTCGCAACCAAAGACAGCTGCGGTGGTTATCCTGTTAATTCTGTATTTGATCCTAATGATATTCCGGGCTACTTTACCGTTTCTTCACACGAATGTCCGTTATGTAAACAGAAACAGAAAATAGACGCACTTATCAATAACTTCGGTTTTTCAAAACTGTAAATTAAACTCAAAAATATCAGACCCGTGTTCTGCTGCAGTGCAGAATACGGGTTTAAACTTTTAAGGCTAATAAAAAACATAAAGTAGTTGTATTTTTTTAGCCGTTGTGATACAATCAATTAAATATAAGAGAAAGTGTTTCTTTTTGTGTTTTATTGTTTTTTCAGGGGCGGGTAGTCTTTATGTACGATATACATTGTCATATTTTTCCGGGAGTAGATGACGGCTCCGGAAGTATTAATGATTCTGTTGAAATGGCACGGATTGCAGCTTCTACGGGCGTTAAAGCGATAGTAGCAACGCCACACTGCAATATACCCCAACTGTTTGAAAATTACTGGAACGAAGACTTTGAAAATATGCTCAGAAAGCTCAATGAAACTTTTGCTTTGAAGGGAATACCTCTCACGGTTTACAAAGGTCAGGAAGTTTTTAATTACGGTGATGTCATATCGCACTTAAAAAACGGCAGGTTGATAACACTTAACTGCTCAAGATATGTTCTTGTCGAGTTTGATTTTGACACGATGGAAGCGGAAGCTCTGGAAACTGCAGAACGGATCCGAGCAGAGGGTTATGTACCTATAGTGGCACATCCCGAACGTTACGGATTTGCGTTTGAAAATCCGATGTCAATTATGAAAATCCGTTCATCAGGCGGATTGATACAGATTAACGCGGGAAGTATAAGGGGTAGCTTCGGTCCGAATTGTGAAAAGTTGTCATCTGCGATTCTTAAAAGCTGTGCAGCGGACTTCATTGCGAGTGATGCACACAGCCAGTACAGCAGAACTCCTGATATGAGTGAATCACATGAAATTGTATGTAACAATTTTTCTTACGACTATGCAAAACTGCTTTTTGAAACAAACCCGCTCAGAGTTATAAACAACGAGGAAGTACGGTGATATATTATGATTAAAATGCTTCAGAAAATTACCCTTGCACTTTTTGCGGTAACGTTGGTTGCTTTTATAATCTTTTCTGTTATCGAAAAAGTTACTACCGATACGACACTGCCGGAGATTACCATAGACTCAGAGGTACTTGAAATCAGCGTCAAGGATAAGGAAAGTGTGCTGCTTACGGGTGTATCGGCGAAAGACGGCAAGGACGGTGACCTGACAGATAAGGTCATAGTAGAGTCAGTTTCAAAGTTTATAGAACCCGGAGTGTGTACTGTGACGTATGCCGTTGCAGACTCTGACAAGCATGTTGCAAAACAGACGAGGACGCTCCGCTATACTGACTATACAGCTCCTGAATTTTATATGAAGCGAGCACTTGTGTATGCAGTAGACGAAGCGCTGGATATCAGAGGTGCCGTTGGAGCAAGGGACTGCATAGACGGTGATATCAGCGATAAGGTTACGATTACGGCTACTGATTACGTTGAAAATACAGCGGGTGTGTTTACTGTTTCACTCTCTGTTACAAACAGCAAGGGTGATACGATTTACCTCGATGTTACGGTACACGTCGAGGGTAATGAAACTATGGCACCTGAAATTCAGCTTAAGAAGAGTCTGATTTATGTCAAGAAGGGTGAGACACCTGTTTTTGAGGACTATCTCGGTGATGTAACAGTAAACGGTGTTCTTATGAAGCCTTCAGAAATTCAGCTTCTTATATCCACAAACTATGATCCTGAGCAGGAAGGTACGTATAATGTTCATTACTATATTTCCACTCAGGACGGTTACGAAGGCCATTCTATTCTTACTGTTGTTGTAGAGGAGTGATAAGGTATGAAAAAGAATAATTCCTGGTTTACTCTGACGTTTGAGTGGAACAGCCTGATAAAAGACCTTATCAGAAGTGCTTGGGCTATAATTCTTGTGGCACTGATAGCATGGATGGGCATAAAGGTTGTCGAAAAGAGTGTTTATACTCCGACGTATACAAGCAGCGCCGTGCTTGTCGTTCGCTCCAAAATAGGTACATCCGGTGCTTACAGTAATTTATCAGCTTCCGCAGAAATGGCAAATATTTTCACAAACGTCTTCAAGCAGAACTCAATGAAAAAGCTTGCTGCCGAAAATATCGGCATGAAAAAATTTGAAGGAACTGTAACCACAAGTGTTACGGACTCAACAAACCTTCTTAATATATCTGTAAAGGCAGAGGATCCTGAACTTGCGTTCAAACTTCTGACCTCCATTCTGGAGGTTTATCCCGAAGTTTCTGATGAGGTTTTCACAGATGCGGTTATTGACATTCTTTCGGAGCCCAAAATGCCGACGCACCCGTCAAACTCTATCCTTACAAAGTACAGGAATTATATTATCCTCCTTGCGATGGTGCTTGAAGGAGGGCTTATAGTTCTTTTGTCGCTGATGAGAGAAACGGTAAAGGAAGAAAAAGGATTTTCTGATAAGATTGATTCCAAACTGATAGGAATAGTTTCACATGAGCATCCGCATATATCCTTAAAAGAAAGGATGCGTGGCAAAAAACGTGCCTTGCTGATAAACGATGCATACTCAAGTCTCCGTTTTACGGAAGATTATCAGAAAATTGCTACAAAACTTGAATATCTTAACAGAAACAAAGACAAGAAAGTTCTGACGGTTACAAGTATTGCGGAAAACGAAGGAAAATCAACCATTGCCGCGAACCTTGCACTTGCCCTGTCAGGAAGAGGCTATAAGGTTGCTTTGATTGACCTTGATATCAGAAAACCGTCTATTTATAAAATCTTTGACTTTTATGATGAGATCAACGACGAGTTTTCAGATGTTCTTTCAAATAAGATCAATATTAACGCATTTAAGTTTTTCAGATACAGAAAAAGTGACCTTGTGATAGCTTTCAATAAAAAGAGTCACGAAGATTCTGATGAACTTTTCAAGGGAGAATCCTTCAGGGACTGTGTAAATGCTTTGCGTGAAAAGATGGATTTTATAATTATCGACACACCGCCTGCATCAGTCTCTGCGGATGCGGTAACGGTTTCGGTTTGTTCTGACAGTACCTTACTCGTTATAAGAACTGACTGTGTGCCTGTCAGGGATATCAATGATGCAATTCTTACTTTTTCGGATGCGGGATGCAACATTGAGGGCTGTATCCTTAACAATGTTTACAAGCCGTTTACATTGTTTGGTCAGATAGGCGCCGATGAAAGAGGATATCACGGGTACGGCAATTATTACGGATACTCAAAATACAGTAAACCGGTTGCGGCGGAAGATGTTTCTGCTGAGGGCTTTTCGCCTGACTCTCTTGAGAGTCTGAACCGTAACGATAGGACTTGATAAAATGAGTAAAAATAATATAAAAAACGAAAACACCGAGTCTACGGTAGAAATCCGGGTTTTACTCAGCGATATCTGGCGTGGAATTATAAAGTTTTGGTGGATAGCAGTTGCGCTAGCTGTCCTTTTGGGCGGAATACAGTTTTACAGAACCCGTGTGCGATATGTCCCGGTATACAGCGTTTCTGCTACATTTACAGTTCACACGGAGAATGCTGTGCTTAAAGGTGACAACGGTGTGTCGGCGTATTCTTTCTATTATGACAGAGACACGGCTGATCAGCTTGCGACGGTATTCCCGCGGGTTGTAGGCAGTAAAATAGTACAAAGACAGGTTTGCTCGGATCTCAATGTGCCTGCGATGCCTGCAGCAGTTACCGCGACGTGCGTACAGGGTACCAATATGGTTACGCTTACGGCTGTGGGCGATGACCCGCAGCTTACGTATGATACATTACTTTCTGTGATTGATAACTACTCGTCCGTAGCAGACTACATCATCGGCAGAACGAAGCTTGTGATGATCAATGATCCTGTAGTTCCTCAGAAGCCGTCCAATACATCTGACTGGATTTCTTCTGTTTCTACGGCATCACTCATAGGCTTACTGCTCGGTTTTGCATGGATAATGGTATATGCTATACTCAGAAAGACTATCCGTACCAAGGAAGATATACGCAATATTCTTAATCAGCACTGTATAGGTGTGCTGCCGCAGGTTGTTTTCAAAAAGTACAGACGTGAAATTAACAAGAATATCATACTTACCAACCAATTTATCGGTAATGAATTTCTTGAGTCCTTGCGTCTTTTAAGAGGCTCGGTAACGGGACTTCTTAAAAACGATGAAAAGACAGTGATGATCACAAGTACTGCTCCCGATGAAGGAAAGACAGTTGTGACGCTGAACCTTGCGGCAATTATGGCTAAGGATGAAAAGAGAATACTTGTTGTGGATGCTGATATGAGAAATTCAGGCATCCGCCAGATGCTTGAAGCTGAAAGCTTTAAGAAAAACAAGAAAAAATCAAACAGCTTTTTCAAGGTTGAAACTGTTGAGACTCTCGGCTTTGATCTTCTGTCTTTTAAATCAAACGTTGAAGGCATACAGAAAATCCGAAGAAGTCAGGAGATAAAAGATGCTTTGAACGAATTAAAGGAAGAGTATGATTTTGTGCTTGTTGATACTCCTCCTTGCGGAATAATATCCGATGCAACAATTATTTCACGTGCGGTAGATGCTGTAATCTATGTTATCCGTCAGGATGCTGTCATGCAGTCGACGATCAGATCGGGAATAAACTCGTTGCTCGAGGCGGATGCGACATTCCTGGGATGTATCCTTAACGGTGCCGCAGGCGGTATCGGAGGCTACGGAAGCTATTACAGATATGGCGGATACTACAGATATTACCGTTACGGAAACTATTCGAAAAACGGGTATTCTTCAAAAAACGGAAAGTATCGGAAAAAAGAGAGTAACGCACAAAACTCAGATTATAAAATAAAAAAATAGCGAAAGAGAGATGATACGATGAAAAAGCCCGGTGAATACGCAGCATTACTCCGTTCTTTGACAAAAGAATGGAAGTGGCTTCTTCGCTATGTTTCAAAGTATCGTCTTCAGATTTTTCTCTATGTCGTGATAGGTGTTTTGAGTACAGCTATGGGTCTTGGTGCAAGTGTAGCTTCAAAATACCTTATTGATTCAGTTGTGACACATAACAATGACACTATAGTGAAAAGTGCCTGTCTCGCAATAGGACTTGCTCTGACACAGATACTGATAAGCTCTGCCACGTCGAGAGTAGCATCTGTTGTAGGTACAAAAGTCAGCAATGAAATCAGAAGCAATGTTTATGAGCATATTGTGTTTTCAAGGTGGGAGGATATTAACAAGTACCATTCGGGCGACCTGCTTAACCGCATAGAGGGAGATGTCAGCGCACTTTCAAGCAGTATCATTTCATTTATTCCGGGTGTATTTACTAAAGTTACTCAGTTTATAGGTTGTCTCGCAGTTGTACTTTACTATGATCCGATAATGGCGTTGTTTGCCTTTATGAGTACACCTTTTCTTGCACTCACTTCCCGTATTTCCGCAAAAATGATGCGTAAATACAACAAGGAAAGCCGTGAAATGAACGGTAAGATTCTTTCGTTTTATTCTGAATCCATTCAGAATATACAGACAATTAAAGCTTTTGATATTACCAAGCGTTACGTGAATCAGCTCAGAGATTATCTGTTTGCTTACAGAAAATTACGACTTGATCACGGAAAGTTTTCTCTTCTCATGACGATGGGGCTTTCTGTCATCGGTCTTATAGTTTCCTATTCTTGCTACGGTTGGGGTGTGTGGAGACTCTGGCAGGGTGCCATAACTTACGGCACAATGACGCTTTTTCTGCAGATTTCAGGACAGCTTACATCTTCTTTTTCAGCACTTGTTTCGCTCCTGCCTACAGCAATTTCGATCGCTACGGCGGCAGGCAGGATTATGGAAATTACTGAGTTACCGGTCGAGGGGCACGAGGATGACTTGAAAGCTGAAAAAATGTCGGATTCTGCAGATAAAAACGGTGTCGCTCTTACCTGTGAAAATCTTACTTATACCTATCCTGACGGAGAAGTGCCTGTGGTAAAAGATATATCGTTTTATGTCAACCCCGGTGAAACTATAGCACTTGTGGGCCCTTCAGGGGAAGGAAAAACCACGATACTCAGGTTGATTTTAGGTCTTATAGAGCCTGACAGCGGAAAACTGGTAATGAAAACCTGTGACAACGATGAGATAAGAGTGTCTGAAAGTACACGTAGGTTCTGCTCATACGTCCCACAGGAAAATGCGATTTTTTCAGGCTGTATAGCAGATAATCTGCGTATAGTTAAACCTGAAGCTACATATGATGAGCTTAAAACAGCACTTAAAACTGCTGATGCATGGGGATTTGTCGAGAGACTCCCGGATGGTATGGATACCCAAATAAGCGAAAAAGGTATAAACTTCTCTGAGGGACAGATTCAGAGAATTTCCATCGCAAGAGCATTACTCGGAGAGGCTCCGGTGCTTGTAATGGATGAGGCAACGAGTGCTCTGGATGCTCATACTGAAGAAACCGTGCTCGCCAACATAATGAAATCGTACCCGAATCGCACCTGCGTTATCACCACTCACAGACCGAGTATGCTGAAGTACTGCGACAGGGTTTACAGGGTAGATGAAGAGGGTAATTTGCAAAAAATTGATAATTAGCTTTAAATGCACCGCAAACTGGCGGTGCATTTTTAATGTTCCGGGAACGATAATTTCAAAAAAGTAATATACTGTCATAACTGATTGATTTTAGGAATGCAAAATTTTTATAAAATGTTGATTTATAAACACAGAAGTGGTATAATCAAACAGATAATAGGATAGTTGTATCTTTTTTTCGGAGGCACGGAAATGTTCAGGTTAAAAGATGGTTTTATAGTCAGAAAAATAGGCGATCAGATTATGGCTGTACCGGTCGGCACGAGGACATCTGATTTGCACGGAATGATAGTTCTCAGCGAAAGTGCAGAGCTTCTGTGGGAAGCGCTCAAAGAAGGTGCTGAGCTTGATGATCTTGTAAGTATCCTTACTGAAAATTACGATGTTGAGACAGATGTTGCACTCAGGGATGCCGAAAACTTCATTGAAAATCTGAAAAAACAGGGTGCATTGATTTGATTGATTGCCATCGTTTCGGTGAAAACACATTGGAACATCTTAATGTCTGGGCTAAGCTTCATAAAGTGCCTCTCTATACTACCTTTGAACTTACGCCGTTCTGTAATTTCCGCTGTGTTATGTGTTATATCCGTCTTGATAAGCATCAGGCGGAAAGTCAGGGAACAATACTTACCGCAGAAGAGTGGCTTGAAATAGCAAAGCAGGCGAGAGAAATGGGTACGCTCAATCTTTCACTTACGGGCGGAGAACCGTTTACACACCCTCAGTTCTGGGAGATTTATAAAGAACTGAATAAGATGGGATTTTTGGTTTCAATTCTTTCAAACGGCTCTCTGATTGACGAAGATGCTATGGAAAAGTTCAGGCTTTACGGTATGCCGCATATGGTGAAACTCACAGCATACGGTGCGAGTGATGAAACTTATAAAAAAGTCTGCAGCTCTGATGACGGCTTCACGCGGCTTTCAAAAGCTGTTGATCTGCTGAAAGAGGCAGGAGTGCCGGTTACGATGACATCTACCATTGTTCGTGAGAATGCAGATGATCTTCAGGATATCTACCGTTTTGCGGCTGAGAAGGGCGTGAAGATGAGACACACCATTACTGTGATGAAATCTTCGCGCGGAGCTGTGAATAGTGCTGAAACCTCACGTTTTGAGTTTGCAGATTTTCCTGATGAAGTTTCGCTCAAGGATCTTGAGGCGAGCAAATTCCCACCGCTTGACACACCTTTTGCCTGGTGTGCGAGTTATCTCAGCACGTTATGGGTAACGTGGAACGGCAACCTTCAGCTTTGCTCATCACTTACTCATCCGTGCATAAAATATTCAGGTGACCTGAAAAAAGATTTTGCACTTCTCAATAGTGAGCTTGAAAAAGTCAAGAGTCCCTCAGAGTGTGCTGATTGTGAATGGGCGATGTTCTGTCAGCGTTGTCCGGGTGCACTCTGCGCAGAAAGCGGACATCCTGAAAAAATAAGTAAAGGTTTCTGCAGAATGGCAGAACGATTGTTGGATTTGTACAATATCAAAAAGGAGGAGTTTTGATATGAAAAAGAAATATGTAGTACCTGAAAGCAAACTGATCGCTATTAATTTAAACGAAAGTATCGCTATTTCGGGCGGTGTGGACGAGGTCGGCGGTATGGCTGTTATTCAATTTACAGAGGCGCTTGACGGATGCAGAAAGTACTATACAGGACTTGCTGAGGTTAAGACGCAGGGAACAAATTTCCTTGATTACTACGATGACCTTATGCTTCAGGTTGAAACTCATGGTCTTTTCGAGGCGTATTTCCGTTGCTTCCGCCGTCAGTCAAGCACATGATACGTATAGCAGATTTGTTTGTAGACTGGCAGCCAGACCGTATTGACTTTGTAAAGGATTTTGTGACAGAGTCAGATGGAGAAGCTGTTGTAAAAGTCAGTTTTCACGACAGTACAGTCGAATGTCACGGAGTTCAGTGTATAGCCGGTAAAGCGGAAAAGCTTCTTCGTACGGCAGCAGGAGATATACTTACGGCAAATGCGGATTGGAGCATAGCTGATTCGTATTTTCTGCCTAAGTCAAACTGCGAGTATGCGTTGCCTCTTGCGGCATTGTGTTCCGGTTTTTCATACTTCGACACTTTGCTGTTTCACGCATCTTTTGTCGATTATAAAGGTGAAGGTATAATCTTCACAGGTCCTTCCGGAGTGGGCAAGACAACTCAGGCACAGCTGTGGGAGAAGTACCTTGATGCTGAAATCGTAAACGGAGATAAGGTTTTTGTGCGTAATATCGGAGACAGCACCTTTGCTTACGGTTCTCCGTGGAAAGGTTCGTCTGAGTACTGTTTGGACAGAAAGTCTGTTTTAAAGGCTATAGTTATCCTCAGACAGGCTCAGAACAACAGAGTACGGAGGCTTGATGCAACTGCGGCAGAAAGCCTTATGCCTCACGCATTTTTGCCGTATTGGGATGAAAAATGTATGGAAAATGCTATTGCTGCTTTTGATAAGCTGATTTGCAGAGTGCCTGTGCTGCTTCTTGAGTGCAAACCTGATGAAGAAGCAGTCAGACTGACCTTCGAAGCTGTTTTTGGGTGAATTATGGAGAAATTTAACTGTGCGGGTTCAGAGATAAGTACGACGATAGAAGAACTGATAAGTGAAGAATCGCAGATTCCTCTTTATGTTTCAGGAAGTAGCATGAACCCGTTTCTTATCAGTCGCAGAGATATCGTATGGCTCAGAAAATGTGAATATAAAAGTCTTAAAAAGGGCGATATACTTCTTTTCAGACGCAGGGACGGAGCTCTTGTGCTCCACAGAGTCAGAAAAATTTGTCCCGATACAAGTATACTCGTCAGCGGTGATGCACAGAAGCAACTTGAAACGGTAGACAGGTGCCAGATTTTAGCGAAAGTCAGTGATATTGAAAGAAAAGGGAAAAAGCGTAGTGCAGATTCGCTTTATTGGCGTTTTATCCGTACATTCTGGGGCGCACTGTCACCTTTACGGCCATTTATAATGCGATTATGGTTTCACTTCAGAAAGATTAATAATAAAAGATAACGGAGATATTCATATGCAGCAAATGGGTGAAATATTGGTACAACTCGTCAGAAATGAAGTGTGCGGTATACCGTTGGATTTCGCTGATGATGTGCAGTTTACGGACAGATGTCTGGCAGATCTCCTCATTTTAGCCGGAAAACATGATGTTTCTCATATTGTTGCATCTTCCTTACTCAGAAACGCTTTACTCAAAGACAGTTCGCTTGAGGGTGTGTTCAGGGAAGAAATATATACAGCGGTTTTTAAGTATGAGAAAACAGCAGCTGTGTTCAATGATATCTGTGTTACTTTTGAAGCAGAAAATATACCGTACATTCCTCTTAAAGGGATGGTTGTCCGTGAGCTGTATCCTCAGCCGTGTATGCGCAACAGCAGAGATATAGATATCCTTGTAAAAAAGGATGATGTTTCATCAGCTGTTAACCTGATATGTGAAAAGAATAATTTTGCGGTTTTTAATTCAGGTGAGCACGATATAACGCTGAAATCTCCTGACGGAATATTTGTTGAAATACATTTTGCACTTCTCGGCAATAAAAAATCTCCTCTTTACTCGGATTTGCTTGATAATGTTTGGGAGAGAGCACATCACATTGAAGGATGCAGATATGCACTTGATGAAAAGACAGCGTATTACTACCACGTTCTTCATATGGCTAAACATTTCAGAATAGGCGGATGCGGTTTCAGACCTTTCCTCGACCTATGGTTTATAGATAATAATACTTTACTTGATGAGGCAGAAATCCTGTCTGTGTTTGAAGAAAACAACCTGATTCTCTTTTTTACAAATGTCCGTAAGCTCAGTAAGGTGTGGTTCGGCTCGGAAATTCACGATGAGGTCACACTTGCGATGCAGGAGTATATATTTGAAGGCGGCAGTTTTGGTTCGTCTGTGACAAGGATGGTTTCACAGCAGCACACTTCAGGCGGCAAACTTAGATATATTATTTCAAGGGTGTTTGTCCCGGTAAAACAGTTGAAGGCTGAATATCCCGTGCTGGAAAAATTTATATTTTTTACACCGTTCTGTATGATACACCGATGGCTTTCGTTGCTTTTCGGAGAAAAAAAAGACATTCGTAAAAAGCAGATTAAATATGCAAACAATGTGTCGAAAAAGCACATTAATGATATAAATCTTTTATTTGAAAGAGTTGGATTATAAAATGAAAAAATCGTCAAACAGTTTTATGAAAAGTTCCGTGATAAGAATATGCAAGTTTGCACACATTCTTCTAACTATAGCGATGTACAGCTTCTGTCTGTTCCATTACAATGCAGCACATAACGGTCACGATATGGGACAGACGCGAATGAATATTTTTGTGGTCCTTTACACCGTTATACTTTGCTTTACTCTCAGAACATACAAGTCGTATAATTTCGGCAACACAAGCACAGCTATGTTGATTTATTCGCAGTCGCTGTCTGTGTTAGCGTCAGGCGGAGTTTTTTACGTGGTGCTTGTTATTGCCAATTCAAAGCTTTTCACACCCGTACCATTGATGCTTCTTCTTGCTGCACAGATTATTCTCAATTCAGTCTGGTCATTCCTCGGCAACAAGCTTTATTTTGCACTCAATAAGCCTAAAAAAGCGATTATTTTCTACAAAGGCAAGGCGGAACTTCTTCGTTTGCGTAACATCATCGAAAATAATAAAACATTCACCGTATCGGAAATTGTCGAAGTTAAAGATGAAAGCGTTGAGGAGCTGACTGAATATTTCGAAAATAACGAAATGGCTTTTGTTGCGGGACTTGATCTGACTCTTCGTAATGATATCATTGAGTACTGTGTTGATAATTCAATTCATTGTTATGTCGTTCCTGTCATCGGAGATATCATTATGATGGGTTCAAGTCACCTTGATGTATACAGCGTTCCTGTTTTTGACGTATCAAGAAGAGAGATAAACATCGAGTATGCGGTTATTAAACGTGCAATTGATATCGTCGGTTCACTTATCGCAATTGTTATTCTGAGTCCCTTTATGCTCGTTACGGCACTTGCGATAAAACTCTATGACAGAGGCCCTGCACTTTATAAGCAGGTGAGACTTACAAAGGACGGTAAGGAGTTTAAAATCCTCAAGTTCAGAAGTATGAAGGTCAATGCTGAAAGTGACGGTGTGGCAAGACTTGCAACAGATAATGATGACAGAATAACACCTGTCGGCAAGATCATCAGAGCAATCCGTTTTGACGAGCTTCCGCAGCTTTTCAATATTCTTAAAGGCGATATGACAATCGTCGGTCCGAGACCCGAGCGTCCCGAAATTGCAGCACAGTACGAAGAAGTGCTTCCTGAATTTGCACTTCGTCTTCAGGTAAAAGCAGGTCTTACGGGATTTGCACAGGTTTACGGTAAGTACAACACAGAGCCGTATGATAAGCTGCAGATGGACCTGATGTATGTTAATCAGATGTCGTTTATAGAAGATATCAAACTTATATTTGCAACTGTTAAAATTCTTTCCTCAAAGAAAGTACGGAAGGTACGGCAGAGGGTCAGACGACAGCCCTAGTTAAGGAAGAGGAAGAAAAAATCTGAATTGAACTTTAGGAGGAAAAAATGCATAAGCTCATAATTACAGCTGATGATTATGGAATGTGTGAGGATGTCAACAGGGCAATCGAAGCGTGTGTTGCTTCGGGCGTTGTCTTGTCAACCAATGTGATGACAAATATGCCTTGCTGTGAAGCAGCCGCTACTCTGAAGGAAAAGTTTCCTTCACTTTCTGTAGGTCTCCATTATAATTTGTCAGCAGGTACTCCGTTATCTCCGGAAGATAAAGTTCGCAGTCTTATCGACAGTGAAGGAAAATTTCTTTCTTATAATAAAATCAGAGAAGCGTGTAAAAACAAAAGCTACGATTACTCGCAGATTAAAACAGAGTTAGAGGCACAATACAAACGTTATCTCGAAATATGCGGAGAACCGGATTATTGGAACACACACCAGAATGTACATGTTTATCCGGGACTTTACGATTTGTTCAGAGATGTTTCTTTAGATTTTGGTATAAAGAAAATGCGTTCTCACCAAAGAATCTTTGTTCCGTCTTCAACAGGTAAGTCTGACAAAAGCTTGAAGTGGACACTTACAAATCCGTTCAAAAAGATTATGCTCAACAAATGGCAGGAAGGCTCAAAACAGTTGTGCGTTGATTCGCCTGATGGAATTCTTGTGAGAATGAATGATAAGGATAAGCTTAACATTCCGTATTTATTAAGTAATATCCGTTGGAAAGATAATAATCTGGTGGAACTGATTATTCATCCGTCAGTTTCGGCAGAGGGAGAGTTCTTTGGTAAGGTTACGAAAGAACGTGTAAGAGAATATGAAGTTTTTTCTGATAAATCAGTTTTAAAAACAGCAGAAGAAAATAAAATCAGCATTGTAAACTTTGAGTTAATCTGATTTAGCTTGATCAAGAGGAGACGCTATGAACATTCTTGTTCTGACAAATTTATATCCGTACGAAAAGGATGATAATCCTGATATCACAAAGGTTGTGTCCTACTTCGCCCGTGAGTGGGTGAGGCAGGGTCATAACGTTGTTGCTGTGATCAGCTCATCGTCCTTTCCTTCTGTTTACTACAAAGTAGGTAAATATGCTCAGAAATTCATCTCAGAGCACTATGTTATAGCTGCAGCACCAAATCAGCTGTGGACGAAGGAATTTGAGTTTGATGACTGCGGTGTGAAGGCGATTAATATGCCTATGCAGAAAGTTATTCCAAAGGGTAAATATACAGAGTTACAGTTTAAGCATCAGGTTGAAAAGATCAAAGCAAGACTTGCAAAGATGAATTTTGTACCTGATGTGGTTACCGGGCATTGGGCGAATCCGCAGATACGTCTCGTATCAGATCTCGCAAAGTACTATAATGTAAAAAGTGCCCTTGTCCTTCACTCAGATCACACCAAGGCTCTGTGTGAAAGATATAAAGTCAATAATTATATGGATAAAATCGATCATTTCGGCTTCAGGTCAAAGACTGCACTTGAGATAGCATCGGGACACCTTGAATTCAGAAATGAACCTTTCATATGCTACTCGGGTGTGCCCGAAAAGTTCCTTTCGTACAGTATTGATGTAAATGAAAAGGACTTTGGTTCAGATAAGCTCACTATGATTACTGCAGGCAGACTGATAGAATGTAAAAATATAAACTCGGTAATAGATGCAGCTGATAAGACTCTTAAAGATGTCGATTTTGAATACATAGTAGCGGGTGACGGTCCGCTTATGCAACCTCTTAAGGAACAGGCTGAATCCTGCGGTCTGAGTGACAGGGTGAATTTCCTCGGTCAGATTGACCGTGAAGTGCTTCAGCGTAAGATGGCAGAAAGTCAGATTTATGTAATGATAAGCCACGATACGTTCGGCTTGGTTTATATAGAAGCTATGCTTCAGGGCTGTATTGTTATCGCTTCGAGAAACGGTGGAATTGACGGTGTTGTGGTTGACGGAGTAAACGGCTTTCTTTGCGAAGAAGGAAATTCGGAGGAACTTGCACAGGTAATCGATAAGGTTCGTGCACTTTCACCTGAAGAGAAAAGAAGAATTGCCGCTAATGCAATCGAAACAGCAAAGAATTTTTCAGAAGCCAAGATGTCTGAGCAGTATCTCGAAAATGTTTTGAAGTAATCCGGAGGGGAAAATGGACGCTAAGAAGAAAAAGATACTTTTTATCAACAGATATTTTCACGTCGGTGGAATTCAGTCATCGCTTATAAATATGGCTAACGCTTTGTGCGAAAAATATGATATTGAAATGCTTGTTTTTCATCCCGAAGGGGTTCTCAAGGATAGACTTGACCCGAGAATTAAAGTTTTAAAACCTTCGTGGGCTTTGAAAGCTATGGGGTTATCACCTAAAGAAGCCCTGAAAACAGGAAATCT
>JAGBFD010000005.1 GCA_017936645.1 Clostridia bacterium | reverse complement strand
TACGGCAGCGGCGAGTGCACTGACAGGTTACATTACAGAGTATAAGGAGGTGTAAGAATGAATACACAAGGTAAAGTTTTTAAATATCCCGACAATGTGGACACGGATGTAATCATTCCTGCACGTTATCTGAACACTCCCGATGCAAGCGAACTTGCACTTCATTGTATGGAGGATATTGATAAAGAATTTGTCGAAAAAGTAAATAAAGGCGATGTTATGGTTGCAGGCTGGAATTTCGGATGCGGTTCTTCCCGTGAGCACGCGCCTCTGGTTATAAAAACCTGCGGAACGGGTTGTGTAATTGCAAAAAGCTTTGCAAGAATTTTTTACCGTAATGCAATAAACATCGGGCTCCCGATTCTTGAATGTGAAGAGGCGGCAGAGGAGATAAAAGCAGGTGATGAGGTAAAGGTTGATTTTGATACAGGAATTATAACTGATGTTACGACAGGTAAAACCTATAAGTCACAGCCTTTTCCCGAATTTATTCAGAATATTATCAGATGCGGAGGATTATTAAAATCCTTGAAAGAAGGCGAAAACAATGACTAAAAATATTGCAGTAATCCGTGGTGACGGAATCGGCCCTGAAATAGTAAACGAGGCATTAAAGGTTCTCGATAAAGTGGCGGAGCTTTACGGACACACATTCAGTTACACAGATGTTGATATGGGCGGATGTGCAATAGATAAGTACGGTGATCCGTTACCCGAATCAGAGCTTAAAAAATGTGTCGAATCTGACAGCGTTCTTCTCGGTGCTGTCGGTGGTAACAAGTGGAATGATGTTCCGGGGTTTATGCGACCTGAAAAAGGACTTCTCCGACTTCGTGCAGGAATGGGTGTTTACTCTAACAACCGTCCTGCTAAGATATGGCCGCAGCTTGCAGACGCTTCTCCTTTGAAAAAAGCGATAGTTGAAAAAGGAATTGATTTCATCATCGTCCGTGAGCTTATCGGCGGAATTTATTTCGGTGAGCACAAAACCGAGGGTGACACAGCAACAGATATATTGAAATACAGCGAATCGGAGATTGAGCGTATCGGCAGAATCGGCTTTGAAACTGCGAGAAAAAGAAACAAAAAACTCTGCTCTGTTGAAAAAAGTAATGTTCTTGACAGTAGCAGACTTTGGAAAAAGGTAATGCACCGTTTAGCAGAAGAATATCCCGACATAGAGCTTTCGGATATGCTTGTTGATAACTGTGCGATGCAGATTGTCAAAAATCCTGCACAGTTCGATGTCGTTGTTACCGAGAATATGTTTGGCGATATTCTTTCTGATGAGGCATCAATGATAACAGGATCAATCGGAATGATTCCGTCATCAAGTCTCGGTGCAACCTCTTGCGGACTGTATGAACCGATCCACGGTTCAGCACCCGACATCGCAGGCAGGGATATTGCAAACCCGATCGGAACAATTCTCTCCGCGGCAATGATGCTTCGTTTCAGTTTCGATATGGAAAAAGAAGCCGATGCAATCGAAAAGGCAGTTTCCGATTATCTCGACAAAGGCTACCGCACAGCCGACATAATGAGCGAAGGGATGACACTCGTCGGCTGTAAACAGTGCGGTGAGCTGATTGTTGAGAATTTGAAAGGAGAGTGATCATATGCTTCTTTCGGGTTCAGATATTTTAGTTAAAACTTTGATTGAGCAGGGCTGTGATACTGTTTTCGGTTACCCCGGAGGTCAGATCCTTAATGTTTATGACAGTCTTTATACGCATCAGGATCAGCTAAATCATATATTGACCGCACATGAGCAGGGTGCGGCACATGCTGCGGACGGCTATGCAAGAACAACCGGTAAGGTCGGTGTTGTTATATCAACATCGGGCCCGGGTGCGACTAATCTTGTAACAGGAATTGCAACCGCATATCTTGATTCAATTCCGATGGTTGCAATCTGCGGTAATGTTCCTACAACACAAATCGGTTCGGATAGCTTTCAGGAAATTGATATCACAGGCGTGACACTTCCAATAACCAAGCATAACTACTTTGTAGGAAGAGTTGAAGACTTGGCAGATACTATCCGTGAAGCCTTCGTTCTTGCAAAATCGGGCAGACCGGGACCTGTACTCATAGATGTCCCCAAGGATGTTCAGATTGCCGAATGTGAGTATGAGCCGATGCCGCCCGTAAAAAAAGAAGAATCGTATGCCGCAAAGGATATGCGTATCGAAGAAGCCGCAAAAATAATCAATTCTGCCGAGCGACCGTTCATCTATTTCGGCGGCGGTCTGATTACGGCAGAGGCACAGGACGAAATGCTTGCACTTGCAGAAAAAATTGATGCTCCGATCGGATGCTCTCTTATGGGTCTTTCGGCAATCCCTACCGACCATCCGAGGTTTCTCGGTATGCAGGGAATGCACGGTCACTACGCTTCTTCAATGGCGATGCACAATGCAGATGTAATTGTTTCGCTTGGTGTCCGTTTTAACGACCGTGTAACAGGCAATCGACAGAAATTCGCAACAGGTGCAAAGATAATTCACATTGATGTTGACGGTTCGGAGCTTTCAAAAACAGTTAATGCTGTTTGCGGACTGCGTGGTGATGTTAAGCTTACGCTCCAAAAGCTTCTGCCGATGGTGAATGAAAACCAAAAGCCCGAGTGGACAGGAAAAATAAATGAGTTCAGACAGGAAGAAGAGTCATATCTTGATAATCGCGAGGGGCTTACACCCAGAAAAGCTATTCTGACACTTAACAAGCATCTTGGTGAAAATACGGCTGTTGCTACCGATGTAGGCCAGCATCAGATGTGGTCAGCACAGAATCTCAGCTTTAAAACCTCCCGTCGTTTTATTTCAAGCGGAGGTCTCGGCACAATGGGCTTCGGTTTCGGAGCAGCAATCGGTGCAGCCCTCGGCACAAAGGAACGCAGTATTCTTGTAACGGGTGACGGAAGCTTCGGGATGAATCTGAACGAGCTTGCAACAGCGGTGAGATACAATATTCCGATAGTTGTTCTGATTATGAACAACGGTGTTCTCGGAATGGTGCGTCAGTGGCAGACCTTGTTTTATAATAAGCATTATTCCAATACTGTGCTGAATCGAAAAACAGATTTTGTTGCTTTTGCAAAAGCATTCGGTGCTGACGGTGAAACTGTCACAACACCCGAAGAGCTTGATTCGGCACTGGTCCGTGCATTCGGCACAGACGGACCGTATATTATCGACTGTAAGATAGATAAAGATGAATTTGTCCTTCCGATGCTTCCTCCGAACGGAAGCATGGATGATATCATTACAAAATTGGAGGTGGAATTATGAACCGATACACAATAGCAGTTCTGGTTCGCAATCAATTTGGTGTATTAAATCGGCTGACAAGTATGTTTCGCAGACGACAGTTCAATATCAGCTCTATCACCGCAAGCGAAACGGAAACCACCGAATATTCAAGGATCACATTCAGCTTTGACGGTGAAGAAAACGGAAAGCAACAGCTTATAAATCAACTGTATAAATTGCCTGATGTTTGCTCAATTAAAGAGCTGACAAGTGAAAATTCACTTAATTGTGAGCTGATGCTTATAAAAATGCAGAATGATCCTGCTGTAAGGGAAGAAATTCATTCCGCAGCGGAAGCGTTTAAGGCGGAAATTGTTGATTATTCACGTAATTCAATTGTACTAAGGGTAATCGGAAACAGCACTAAAATGGATGATTTTATTTCACTTATGCGTGACTTTACTATTTTAGAAATATGCAGAACGGGTACGGCATCCCTTG
>JAGBFD010000004.1 GCA_017936645.1 Clostridia bacterium | reverse complement strand
CTATACAGGTGTTAAAGATGAATTTGTTGAGAGTGTCAGAAAAGATAGTCCTGAAATAAAATACTATCTTAATGTTGATGTTGATAAATCAAAGAATACTGATAGAGAATATTTGCAGTCTTTGGTTGAAAAAGTGAAAAAAGCAGGGGCTATCGGCATAAACTTTAATTATAAATCAGCATCAAAAGAGTTGGTTGATGTTTTCCACGAAAATGGATTGCTAGTGTCAATATGGACAGTTGATAGCGAATATAATATGTATAAAATTCTGTCTTTTGGACCTGATAATATCACAACAAGACATCCAGACAAATTGTCAGAAATTATTAAGGTGAGAAGAGTCGAGCCAAACACGCCGTAAATACAGACCTTCAGCGAATTTTCACTTTTTCGCCCTTGATTTGCGTCAGCAAATCTTCGGTCTCAAAAGCAAAAATTCACCTTAGTAAAAAAATTAAGGAAATTTGTCAAAATTATTGACTTTTTGCGAAATTTTATTTATATTTATTTCATACCAAATAGGGACGGCTAACATAAGCCGTCCCAACTATACCTATCGGTTGGAAAGGGGCTGCATAATTGAAAAACAATCCAATTATTATCGACCTCAAAAACATCAGCGTAAGCTTTGACAATCAAAAAATTCTCAATAATATTAATCTCTACATCCGTGACGGTGAGTTTATCACTTTTCTCGGGCCTTCAGGTTGTGGCAAAACGACAACTTTGCGCATAATTGCGGGCTTTTTACAACAGGATAGTGGGGACGTTATTTTTGAAGGTAAAAATATCAATGGTGTCCCTGCATATAAGCGTCAGGTGAACACCATTTTTCAGCGTTATGCACTTTTTCCTCATCTTAATGTTTATGAAAACATTGCGTTCGGTCTGAGAATCAAAAAGATGAAGGAACAGGAAATCAAAGATACAGTAACTGAGATGCTCAAACTCGTTAATCTCAGCGGATTTGAAAGAAGAAATATCAACTCTCTTTCAGGCGGTCAGCAGCAGCGAGTTGCTATCGCAAGAGCACTTGCAGTCAAGCCGAGAGTTCTTTTGCTTGACGAACCTCTCGGCGCTCTTGACCTGAAACTCCGTAAGGATATGCAGGTTGAACTCAAAAATATTCAGCAGCGTCTCGGTATCACTTTTATATATGTTACTCACGATCAGGAAGAAGCACTTTCCATGTCTGATACCGTGGTCGTTATGGACGGCGGCGTGATTCAGCAGATCGGCACTCCGCAGGATGTATATAATGAGCCCAAGAATGCCTTTGTTGCAGATTTCATCGGTGAAAGTAATATTCTGGACGGCAAGATGCTTGAAGACTTCAAGTGTTCTTTCTCAGGGGCACAGTTCCAATGTCTTGATAAGGGATTCGGAATAGGCGAATCCGTCGACGTTGTTGTACGCCCTGAGGACGTTGACATAGTTCCTGTTGAGAAGGGTATTCTTACAGGTGAGGTCACATCAGTTACATTCAAAGGTGTCCATTTTGAAATCATTGTCGATATCGGTGGATTCAAGTGGATGATTCAGACTACTGATTATGAACCTGTCGGCAAAAAAATCGGCCTTGATATAGAGCCTGATGCTATACATATCATGAAAAAATCAAAGTATTCCGGATTGTATGGTGACTACAGCTCATTCAGCGACGAATTGGAGCATCTTTCAGATATAGTTGAGGAGGAGTAAGCTATGAAAAATAAGTCTGCTCTTACTCAGAAATTATGTGCATCTCCGCACATAGTCTGGTCGGCAATCTTTATAGTTGTTCCGTTGATAATGGTTCTTTACTACGCATTTACCGATGCAAACGGTGCTTTTACTTTTGAAAATATTCTTCGTCTCGGTGATTATACCACCACATTTCTTCGCTCTATCTGGTACGGTATTGTAGCTACGGTGATATGTCTGATTATTGCATACCCGTTAGCTTATATCATCGCACAGTCAAAAGCAAGAGTTCAGAGTACGATGGTTATGCTTGTGATGATTCCGATGTGGATGAATTTCCTTCTCAGGACTTATGCGTGGATGACGTTACTTGAAGATAACGGGGTGATCAACGGTATTATTACGAAGCTCGGCTTTGACGGGGTTCATATGATCAATACCTCGGGTGCCGTAATTCTCGGCATGGTGTATAATTTCCTGCCGTATATGATTCTTCCTATTTATACGGTTATGACAAAGCTTGACAGAAGTCTTATCGAGGCAGCACAGGACCTCGGAGCGAATAAAGTCTGCGTGATCAAGGATGTGGTTTTCCCTTCAACGCTTTCCGGTGTTGTGTCAGGTATAACAATGGTTTTTGTACCTTCGGTAAGTACTTTCTATATTTCTCAGAAACTTGGCGGAGGCAGCTTCGCACTCATCGGTGATATCATCGAAATGCAGTTCCAGGTTTCAAATAACTTTAATTTCGGTGCGGCACTTTCTCTTGTGTTGATGGTTCTTATCCTTATTTGTATGGCTGTTATGAACAGATTCGGAGATGACGAAAATGCGGCAGGAGGTATGATGATATGAAAAAGATGTCTCTTCCTTCAAAACTCTACCTTGCGATCGTTGTGCTTTTTCTGTATCTGCCGATAATTATGCTTATGGTGCTTTCATTCAATGCTTCAAACAGTACTAGCGTTATGAGCGGTTTTTCACTCAGATGGTACGTAGAGCTCTTTAAAGATGAAGCGACTATACAGGCATTTTATAACACTCTCGTTCTTGCTGTATTTACTGCCGTCACATCTACCTTTATCGGAACTCTTGCGGCTGTAGGTATTGATAAGATGAAAAAGGGCTTCTGGAAGACGAGCCTTACGACGATAACTAATATTCCTATGATGAATCCTGAAATCGTTACCGGTGTTTCGATGATGCTTTTGTTCGTTTTCATCGGTTCGGTGCTTAAAGTAAACGGTATTCTCGGATTCTGGACGCTGTTTATAGCTCATGTCACTTTCAGCCTTCCGTATGTTATTCTCAATATTATGCCTAAACTCAAGCAGACGGATGTCCATATTTCTGAAGCCGCGCAGGATCTTGGCTGTACAAAGCTTCAGGCTTTTCTCAAGGTTGTGCTTCCGGCGATCAGACCGGGAATTATCGCAGGGTTTATAATGGCATTTACTCTTTCACTTGATGACTTTATTATCAGCTATTTTGTCAGCGGACCCAAGTTTCAGACTCTTCCGATCCGAATCTTCTCGATGACAAAGAAAAGAGTAACACCGGATATGTATGCGTTGTCAACCCTTATCTTTGTTGCAATTCTCATACTGCTTGTCTGTGTCAATATCTTTCAGTCAAAGAACGACAACAGTAAGCTCAGCAGTAAGAAGGGGGCAAAAAAATGAGAAAGTTTATTTCTGTTTTTGCTGCTCTGATGATGGTGTTTCTTTGTTCAGCACCGCTCGGTCTCACTACTGTGGCATCAGCCAAGGATTATTCTGACCTTGTCGGTACGGAAATCAACGTCTATAACTGGGGTGAATACATCTCTGACGGTGCTGAGGACACAATGGATGTCAACAAGGAGTTTGAAAAGTTAACTGGTATCAAGGTTAATTACACTACTTACGATTCTAATGAGAATATGTACAATAAGATCAAGGGCGGCGGAGCAAATTACGATATTATCATTCCGTCTGATTATATGATTGAGCGTATGATCGGAGAAGGTCTGCTCGAAAAGATCGACTTCAGTAATATTCCTAACTATTCAAATATTCTTGATGAATATAAAAATCTCTACTTTGATCCTGCAAATGAATATTCCGTTCCGTACAATGTAGGTATGGTCGGACTGATTTATAACACCAAGATGGTTGAAGAAACTCCCGATAGCTGGGGTATCATGTGGGACGAAAATTATTCAGGGCAGATTCTTATGTTCAATAATCCCCGTGATGCTTTCGGAATTACACAGTGCTATCTCGGAATTGATCTCAACACTACAAACTCCGATGACTGGCACAGAGCATATGATAAACTCAAAGAGCAGAAGCCTCTTGTAAGCTCATACGTAATGGACGATGTTTACAATAAGATGGAAAGCGGTGAAGCCGCAATGTGTGCTTATTATGCGGGTGACTATCTCAGCATGAAAGCAAACAATCCCGATCTTGCTTTTGTCTATCCGAAAGAGGGAACTAATATTTTTGTTGACTCTGCCTGCATTCCCGTAGGCTGTCAGAACAAAACAGGTGCAGAGCTTTATATCAATTTCCTTTTAAGCGGTGAGGTTGCACTTGCAAATGCAGAATATATCTGCTACGCTTCACCCAATAAGGCTGTTGTCAATAATCCGGACTATTCTCTCAAGGATGAAAAAATCCTATATCCTGAGCCTGAGGATATGCCGAAAACACAGTATTATCACAATCTTTCACCGGAGTTGCTTATGCTTATGACTTCGCTCTGGGATAATCTCAAGATTGAAGGAAATGATGATGTTTCGATTTATATTGGTCTGATTTCCTTTACGGCGATTTGTGTTGTCTATGCAGGATATCGGTTTGTACGTAAAAAGAAACGCGAAAAAATGTACTGATTTTAACACTCACGGATTTCCGTGGGTGTTTTATCTTGAAATCGTCGATTCAATGTGATAAAATCTGCAGGACAGGATGTGGTATATTGAAAGAATTAAAACGTTTTCTGATAATGGCGAAACCTTTTTGGGGGACATTGATTTTTACTGTTTTTACTCTCATAGGAGTGTCAGCGGTAAGCCTCGTAACACCCGAAATGGTCAGAAAGATGACCGGAGCTCTGTCTGACGGCACAGCTACGGTTGAAAAGATGGCGACGTATGCAGTCATTCTTCTGATTGCTTACGTAGTAAAGTCTGTACTGTCTTTCCTTGCAAAGTGGCAGGCACATATCGCTGCATGGAATTTTGTAGGAGAGCTGACACTCAAGGTTTATTCAAAGTTGCAGTCGCTTTCTATCGGATATTTTACGGACAAGCAGACAGGCGAAATGATGAGCCGTGTTATAAATGATTCACGTAATATGGAAACACTGATTGCTCACGCACTTCCGGATCTTTTGTCAAATGTTCTGATAATTATTCTTGTTGCGGTTATGATATTTACAATTAATCCGCTTCTCGCAGCGATATCATTGATTCCGGTTCCTTTTCTTATCTTTGTTAGCAGCAGATTTTCAAAAAAGGTTCTGCCTAAGTTCAAGAAGAATCAGCAGGTACTCGCAGAGCTGAACAGCGTCGTACAGGATAATATTTCAGGTATAAAAGAAATTCAGGCATTCGGCAAGGAGCAATATGAGTACAAACGAATGAAAGACTTCTGTAAGGTTTACAGTCAGGTAAATATCAACGCTAATTTTTCTGCAGCACTTTTTCATCCGTCGGTAGAATTTTTTACTTCACTCGGCACGGTGCTTGTTATGGGTATAGGAGGAACACTTGCACTAAGAGGAAGTCTTGAAGTAGCTGATGTGGTAGGCTTCTTTATGTATCTTTCACTTTTCTATTCACCTTTGGCTATGCTTGCGAGAATTGTTGAAGATGCTCAGAATTCATATGCAGGCGGACTCAGGGTTCTTGAAATTCTCGATATGGAGTCTGAAGTAAAGGACAGTGAAAACGCAGAAGATATCGGCAGAGCTGAGGGTAATATCGAATTCAGAAATGTCAGCTTTTATTATAACGAGAGAGAGCCTGTACTCAATGATGTTTCGTTCAACGTTGAAGCAGGGCAGATGATAGCTTTTGTAGGTGCGACAGGTGTAGGTAAGTCTACGATAGTGTCTCTTCTTGAAAGGTTTTACGACCCCGTGAAGGGCAGCGTTTATCTTGATGGCAAGGATATAAAGGATATCACCGTAAATTCTCTGCGTGAAAATCTTTCTATAGTTTTGCAGGATGTTTTTCTCTTTAACGGTTCTATATATGATAATATAGCTTACGGCAACTCACTTGCTGCAAAAGAGCAGGTGCTTGAAGCCGCAAGGATCGCCAGGGCGGATGATTTCATTAAGCTTATGCCTGACGGATATGACACACTTATCGGTGAAAGAGGAGTGCGTCTGTCAGGCGGTCAGAAACAGAGAATTGCGATCGCAAGAGCGATACTCAAAGACTCACCTGTGCTTATCCTTGACGAAGCGACGTCTGCTGTTGATAATGAAACAGAAGCTCTTATTCAGCAAGCGATAGATGAGCTTTCAAAGAGCAGGACGGTTGTGGTCATAGCACACAGACTATCAACGGTAATGAAAGCTGATAAGATAATTGTCCTTGAAGACGGCAGGATAACAGAACAGGGAAGCCACGAAGAGCTTCTCAATAATAACGGACTATATGCAAGACTTTGCAATGTCAATACAAATCAATTAAGAACAGAGGTATAAGTATGATAGTAACTACAATCGACAAACTTACAAAATACGCTGAAATCCCTTATGCTCAGGATATTGTGGATTTCCTTGAAGATTTCCGCAAAACTGAAATGGCACCCGGCAGATACGACATTCACGGTGATGATCTCTTTGCGGCTGTAAGCCGTTATGATACTGAACCGAATGACGGTGAAAGAAAGTTCGAAAATCACAGGAAGTACATTGATCTTCAGATTGTGCTTGACGGCGGTAAAGAAGAAATCCATTGGGCTGATACGAAAACACTCAGAATGGTATCTGAGGAGTTTTCAAAGGGTGGTGATATCGCTTTTTATACAGGTGAATCTATGGGTTATACTCTTCTCGGCGGTGAGCAGTGCGTAATTCTGTTTGAAGAAGATGCACATATGCCTAACGTTCTTCACGAAAAGAGTGAAAATGTGCTTAAAGTGGTATTTAAGATCAGATGCGGTGAATAATTATTCATTTTTTGTTGACAATAATCGCTTTTGGTGATATATTTTAACTGCAATAAAATAAATGGAGGAGTTTATTATGAAAAAAGTTTTAGCATTCGCACTTGCTGCTATAATGGTTCTTTCACTTGCGGCTTGCGGCGGAAACACTGAAAATCCGGATAAGTCGGGTGATTCGGCAAAGTCAACGGAACAGGTAAAGATTATCGACATCAACCTTACAGAAGAGCAGTATGCTTTTGGTGTTGACAAAGCTCAGCCTGAGCTTCTTGAGGATGTAAATGCTTTCATTGCAAAGATCATGAAAGACGGTACATTTGATGAAATCTGTAACAAGTATTTCGGTGACGGTGAACCTACTCCCGTTAAATCAGCAAAGGAAGATCCTTCAAAGGATCAGCTTGTAGTTGCAACAAATGCTGCTTTTGCTCCCTTTGAGTATATGGAGGGTGACTCATACTTCGGAATTGATATGGAAATTGCAGCTCTTCTCGCTGAAGAACTCGGTAAAGAGCTTGTTATCAACAATATGAAGTTCGACTCTGTTTGCCTTTCAGTCGGTGAACATAAGTGTGATATTGCTATGGCAGGTCTCACAATTAACGACAAGAGAAAGGAATCTGTAAACTTCTCAGATTCATATTATGATGCATACCAGAAGCTGATTGTTAAGGCTGATGATACGACATTTGATGCTTGTAAGACACCTGCAGAGGTTGATGAAATCATCAATTCAGGTGAAGGCTCAAAGACAGTAGGCTTCCAGAACGGTACGACAGGTAACTTCTATGTAGTAGGTGATGCTGACTGGGGATTTGACGGTCTCAATGCAAAGCCGAAGGGATATGATAACGGAGCTCTTGCAGTTCAGGACCTTATCAACGGAAACATAGACTATGTTATTATTGATGCTGACCCTGCAGTACGTATTGTTGAGAATTTCAACGCTGTCGGCTGATAAAATTTAAAACCAATAAAACACAGTGCCTTACTTCCGTATGATGTAAGGCATTGTTAATGTTAAAGGAAAAAGTATATGAACGGATTTATGTTTAAAGTTGAGAAGTTTTTCGATATTCTTTTGAATAAAGGAGGCTACAAAGAAGTTCTTGAAGGTCTCCAGAATACAATGATTATCGCAGTTGCAGGTCTTCTCATAGGTATAGTGATCGGTACACTTATTGCGACGGTACGTGTTATGCCTAAGTATAAAGCGGCAGTCAGGGTGTTAGATAAATTCTGTAGCTTCTATGTTGGCCTTTTCAGAGGTACACCTATGGTTGTACAGTTGCTTGTTTTTTATTATGTTATGCTTCCTCTTTTGGAACTTAAGATGTCTTCGGTGCTCGTAGCAATTACAGTTTTCGGTCTCAACAGTGGTGCATATATTTCAGAAATTATGCGTGGAGGTATCCTTAGCGTTGATCCCGGTCAGATGGAAGGCGGTCGCAGCGTCGGACTAAGTTACGGTACGACAATGCTTAAGATTGTCATACCGCAGGCTGTAAAGAACATCCTTCCTACAATGGGTAATGAGTTTATTGCTCTTGTAAAAGAGACCTCAGTTGTTTCTTTCGTTGGTGCAAAGGATTTGTATCTCGCGTTCCAGAGCATAGGTTCGGGTACATATGAATTTATGGTACCCTATCTCGCAATGGCGATTATTTATATTATCATAGTTTGTATTATTACATTACTGATAAAGATTATGGAAAGGAGGCTGCGTAAGAGTGATAGAGGTCGTTAATCTGCGTAAATCTTTTGGTGATAATGAGGTTCTTAAGGGTATAACGACGACGATTAAAAAAGGTGAAAAGGTCGTCGTTATAGGTCCATCGGGTTCAGGAAAAAGCACATTCCTGCGTTGCCTCAACTGTATGGAAGATCCTACAAGCGGTTCAATCATCTTTGGCGGTGAGGATATTGCGAATCCGAAAGTTGATATCAATATTCACAGACAGAAAATGGGTATGGTGTTTCAGCACTTTAATCTTTTTAACAACAAAACTGTTATTGAAAATATTATGATGGCACCTGTTTATGTTGCGAAAAAGAAGCTTAAGATGCAGAAAAGATCAAATCTTCTTATCAGGTTGCACTTAAAAAAGGGTACACCCGTTCCCGTTACCGCTACAGTGGCACAAATCAAATCACAGGCACGTGAAAAAGCTACGGAGCTTCTTAAAAGAATCGGTCTTGAAGAAAAGGCTGATGCTTATCCGTCAAGTCTTTCAGGCGGACAGAAGCAGCGAGTAGCAATTATACGTTCACTTGCGATGGATCCTGATGTTATTTTGTTCGATGAACCTACATCAGCCCTTGACCCTGAGATGGTAGGCGAGGTTTTAGAACTTATGAAAGATCTTGCAGAACAGGGAATGACAATGGTTGTTGTTACTCATGAAATGGGATTTGCAAAGGAAGTTGCAACACGTGTTGTTTTCATGGATGAAGGCAGAATGATTGAAGAAAGCTCACCTGATGAGTTCTTCACGAACCCGAAAACAGAAAGATGCAAGGATTTCCTCTCCAAAGTTCTTGTTTGATCGTATTTTTATACGGAATTTCTTTCAATACTCTTTACTTTTGTAAAAATAGAATGTATAATGTCTTTACGATATGCTTTTTGAAAGGGGCAGTTTAAAATGGTTAAAAAGGCTATAATTTCAGCTATTGCGGCTATTATTTGCGTGGCACTTGCTACCGGTGCTATCTCATCCGGTGTCAAGACTTATGCAAATGCTATGAAAGAGGCAGCAGCTAATTCTGCTGCAGGCGGTTCTTCTGAAGAAGTTGGTCTTGATGAAGTAGGTCTTGACGAACAGGGCGGTCTTGACGCTTCGACAGATGGTACAGCTACAGATGACGGTACAGGCGACGCTGCAGGTGATACTACAGGCGATGCTACAGGCGACGCAACAGGCGATGCTACAGGCAATGCTACAGGTGATGCTCCCGCAGGTAATGCAGGAAATGCAACTCAGGGTTCTGCAAAGCCGGCTGACGGTGTTGCAACACTTAATTACTACAACAAAGTTATTTCACAGGCAGTAAGTGCAAAGCCGGGTTACGATAAGTCTCGTGTAACCGACAATGCTAAGATGGAAGGTTCTGCAGGTCTTGAGGCTATGAAGGATCTTGTTTATCAGTTCATGGGTATCGGCGAAGAAAACAAATACACAGAAAAAGTTGAAAAGGGCAAGTGGGGAGATGTTAATTTCCTTAACGTAAGTAAGCTCGCAGCTTCTGATGTTACATCAGCTACATGTAAGGAGTCAGGCGACAACTACGTGATCACACTCAAACTCAAGAGTGGTTCAAGTGCTGCTGACAAGTCAAACCCGACTACAGCTCCGAATACAGCTCTTGATAAGTGTGGTATCTGTGTAGGTTCTGAAGATAAGGGTTACTATGACCATAAGACAGCTTCTGTTATCTACAGTGCAATCGGCGGTACGTTTGCAAGTGCAGTAGTTAAGGAAAGCTACTCAAATGCAACAGTTACTGCAACAGTTAACGCTGAAACAGGTAACCTTGTAAGCCTTGTTGTTGAGTGGAATCAGAAGGTTGAGCTTTCAAAGCTCATTGCTATGTCTGCTGATGCAACAGGTATTTCACACGTAAGATACGAAAACTTCAAGTATTAATTCAATACTTAGCAATAAAAAACACTCCGTTAATTCGGAGTGTTTTTACTTAAATCACACTTAAAGGAATGATTTTATGTTAAATAAACGTGGTGCAGGCGTGCTTATGCACGTGTCGTCTGTGCCGTCCCGCTACGGTGTAGGTGTGTTTGACAAAAACTGTCTTCATTTCATAGATAAAATTAAAGAAATGGATTTTGGTTACTGGCAGGTTTTGCCGTTCAATCCTGTCGATGAGGCAAATTCTCCTTATTGTTCATCTTCTGCATTTGCAGGAAATTATATGTTTATCGATCCCGTAAAGCTTATGAAAGACGGATGGGTAAGCAGGGAAGACGTTGAGGAAAACATTTACGACGGATCTCCTTATACTGCAGACTATGAATTCGCAGGTAAGAAAAGACTTGCGCTTCTCAAAAAGGCTTTTTCGAATATAGATGCTCAGACGGCAACGGAGATTAAAAATTTTGAGGAAGAGAATCCGTGGGTAGTAGATTTTTCTCTTTTTATGGCTGTGAAAGAAGCAAATGATAAAAAGCCCTGGTGGGAGTGGCAGGACGAATATGCTCATTATGAAGTTTTTATCCGTGAACACAGATACGATTTTGAGGAAAGGTCTGCATTCTGGCGTTTTGTACAGTTTGTTTTCTTCAGACAGTGGAGCGAAATAAAAGCATATGCCAATAAAAAGGGGATTGCCGTCATAGGTGATATGCCTATTTATGTAGCAATGGATAGTGTTGACGTATGGGCAAACCTCGGTCAGTTTAAAATAGACGAAGAAACTCTTAAACCTAACAAGGTTGCGGGTGTACCGCCTGATTATTTTTCAGAAGACGGTCAGCTGTGGGGTAATCCTTTGTATGACTGGGATAAGATGAAGGATGACGGATATGATTGGTGGCTTTCACGTCTCTGTACTGCCTTGAATACATATGATGTAGTACGTATAGATCATTTCAGAGCTTTTGCAAGTTATTGGGAAATTCCTGCTGAAAGTGAAACGGCAAAGAACGGAAGTTGGGCGATAGGTCCGCGTATGGATTTCTTCAGAAAAGTTTTTGAAAAGTATCCTGATGCACCGATTATCGCTGAGGATCTCGGTATTTTCGGAGAAGATGTTGTAAAGCTTCTTGAGGATACGGCATTCCCCGGAATGAAAGTAGTTCAGTTTGGTTTTGATCCTGACGGTGACTCATCTCATCTTCCACATAATTCGGGTGTGAATTCCGTAAATTACGTCGGCACCCATGACAACAATACTATCCTCGGTTGGCTCTGGGAAGCAGATGAGCGTCAAAGACGGTTTGCCCTTGATTATATCGGATTTGAGGGAGATAACTGGGGCGACGGCGGTTATTACTCAAAGAGCTGCCGTAAGGTCATAGAGTCTGTTTGGAGATCTTCCTCCAACACTGCTATTATTGCTTTTCAGGATATGTGCGGATTCGGCAGCGATGCAAGAATGAATATCCCGAGTGTGCCTGAGAAAAATTGGCGATTCAGAACCACAAAGGAAACGATTGATTCTGTAGATGCACAGTACTTCAAAAAAATCAATTCGGTATTCAGAAGAACTTATCCTGTTTTTGATGACAAATAATTTATCTCTTTAAGGTATTGACTTGAATTGAAGCTTAGGTTATGTGATTCAAGGAACCTGGTTTGAGGGTAGCGATCGAAACTCGTTTATTCTTGCCGCAGTTACAACAGGATATCTTCTTATCTGGTTTTTATGGAAATAATTTCAGAAGAAGGCTCTCCGGAGTCTTCTTTTTCTATATGCAGTTGTTGTTTTCTTGACATCAATATATTGTGGTGATATAATAAATTGATTAATTATGTAGCTTAGGGGATAGTGCAGATGAAGAATATTTACTTCGTACAGGTTGATGTTTCAGCCAGCTCGAAAACACAGAACGCTTACTTGCCTTATACGGCAGGTATCCTTGTTGCTTCTGCATTTACAAGTGAAATCGTAAAGAGAAACTGTCAGTTTAAAGAGTTTGTTTTTCTCCGTGAAGATGTGAACGCAATCGTGGAAAGACTTGAAGAGCCGTCTTTTATGGGCTTTTCCTGCTACTGCTGGAGCACGGAGTATAACAAGCTTCTTGCAAAGGCTGTAAAAGAAAGATATCCTGAGTGTCTTATTGTTTTCGGCGGTCACGATATTCCTGATAATTTCTCAATGCTTGATGAGTTCGATTATATTGATGTTCTCTGCCACGGTGAGGGAGAGGATACCACAAGAGAACTGCTTGAAGCGTACTGTCTCGGAAACGCTTTTGATGATGTCTGCAATATTTCATTCAGAAATCCTGAAGGCGGTTTTATCAGGACAGAGACTAAACAGCAGGCTACACTTGACTATCCGTCACCGTATCTTGAAGGTTGGTTTGATAAAATTGTCGAAGAAAACCCGGATATTACATTCAATGCAATTCTTGAAACGAGCCGAGGATGTCCAAATCAGTGTGCATACTGTGACTGGGGTCTGCTCAAAGCTAAAACACGTCTTTTCCCGATCGAAAGAGTAAGGGCTGAAATCCGTTGGATGTCCGAGCATAAGATCGCTTTTGTGTGGGGTGCTGATGCGAACTTCGGAATGTTCAAGCGTGATCTTGAGATAGCAAATGAACTCGCAAAAGCAAAAGAAGAAACAGGCTACCCCGAAAGAATGCGAATGAATTACGCGAAAAATAATTTTGAAAACGTTTTTGAAATTGTCAAGATTTTCAAGCGCTGTGAATTTGACAGAATAGGTGCGACTCTGTCCTTCCAGAGTATGTCGCCTGAGGTTCTTAAAAATATCGGCAGAAAGAATACATCGCTTGATTTTTATAAAAATCTTCTCACAACTTACAATAAAGCAAATATGAAGACCTATTCAGAGCTTATTCTCGGTCTTCCGGGTGAAACATATGAAAGCTTTATCGAAGGGGTAGGTAAGCTTTTTGAGATAGGTCAGCACTTTGTTTTTGAAGTGTACGGTTGTATCCTTCTTCCAAATGCAACTATGGGCCAGAAGGACTATATGGAAAAGTTCGGCATTAAAACTGTACGTTCGGAAATTATCCGTCCGCACTTCAATAATGAAGCTTTCAGCGTGCCTGAGTATAACAACATAGTTGTCGAAACTAATTCTATGAGCCGTGAAAAGTGGGTCAGAGCTACTGCGTTTTATTATATGGCAAAGGCTCTGCACGGTAACGGACTTATCCGTGCTTTTGGAATTTATCTTCACAATGAGATGGGAGTACCGTACGAAAAGTTTTACGACGGAGCACTTGATTATTTTGAAAATAATCCTGATTTGTTTATCTCAAAGCTCTATGCTGATATAAAACGCCATGCGGATGAGCTGTCACTCGGTATTACAAACAGAAAGCTCTTGTTTGATCCGTGCGGTGAAATCGTGTGGGATGACCACGAATACGTTGTCCTCAATGCTATATCTCAGCTTGATAAGTTTTATGAAGAAATCGTGCCGTATCTTGAAAGCTACGGTATACAGAAGGATATATTTGAAGACTTGTTAGCTTACCAGAAGAGTATCATCCGTACACCGTTTGACAAAGAAAAGACGGTAAATCTCAGATATGATATTCATAACTACCTTAAAGATGTTTACGTAAATGATATACATTCTCTTGAAAAGAAAGAGCATACCCTTAAAATGCGTGACAGTAATCCCGTTGAGGATTGGCAGGATTTCGGTAAGTTTGTGATCTGGTACGGCAGAATGGGTTGGTCATCTTACAAGGATGATGTAAAAGAAATCTGATTTAATGAAAGGGGACCGGTGTGATGAAAGAAAAGTTTTATCTCGTCCAGATAGGTGTGTCGTATTCATCACCTGTATTCCTCCCGTATTCCGTAGGCTGTATAGCAGCTTATCTCAAACGTGATGAAGAAATTATGAAGTATTACGACATACCTGATATAGTCGTAATGCGTGAAAAGATAGATGATGTGCTAAAACGTTTTGATAATCCGTCTTTTGTTGCGTTTTCCTGCTTTACGTGGAATATTGAGTACAACAAAATCCTTGCGCAGGAGCTGAAGAAACGTTTCCCGTCAGTTAAGATTATATTCGGTGGACACAGCATACCTCACGGAAGCAGTTTTCTTGATGAGTTTGAGTTCATTGATTATCTTATGCATAACGAAGGTGAGGAGACAACAGCACTATTCCTGAAAGCTCTTATAAACGGTGAAAGCCTTCATTGTGTACCGAATTTATCATTCAGGACTGATGACGGAAACGTCACTACAGAGTTCAGACATCCGTGCGATATCTCATCGTATCCGTCGCCTTATGTTGACGGCATCTTTGACAATATTATGAAGGAAAATCCTGACAAGGAGTTCCATGCGACACTTGAAACAAACAGAGGCTGCCCTTACGGCTGCAGTTACTGTGAATGGTGCTTCACCAAAAAAGTCCGTCCTTTCCCGATGGAAAAAATCAAAAGCGAAATCGAATGGATTGCTAAAAATAAGATTAAATACTGTTACTGTGCAGACGCTAATTTCGGCATAATGGAAAGAGACGTTGAGATAGCTGAATACGTTATCGAACAAAAGAAAAAATACGGCTATCCGGATGTCTTTAAACCGTGCTATGCAAAAGAGAGTGACGAGACAGTTTTTAAAGCAGGTTATCTTCTTAACAAAAACCACATTGACAAGGGAGTAACACTTGCTTATCAGTCACTTGATGAAACGACTCTCGGAAATATAGGCAGAAAGAATCTTACTCTTGAGCATTTTGCGTCCCTTGATGCAAGGTATAACGAAGCGGGAATTCCGACTTACACAGAGCTTATTCTCGGTCTTCCGGGAGAAACGTACGAGAGCTTCTGTAAAGGTATGTGCCGTCTTCTTGATTCGGGGCAGAATAACTCTATGACAGTCTATGAATGTCAGGTGTATCCGAATGCTCCTATGGGTGATCCGGAGTATCAGAAAAAATTCGGCATTGAAACTTCACGTATACCTTTGCTCGGAATTCATTACAATCCTGAATTTAACGGTGTTTCCGAGTATTTCGATATTATTACGCAGACAGCGAGTATGCCTAAATCAGATTGGGTGAAGGCCTGTATGTTTTCGGTTATTCTCCAGACATTCCACCATCTTGGTTTGCTTCGCTATTTCGCAATTTATCTCCACCTTGAAAAAGGCATGTCTTATTATGATCTTTACAACAGCCTTTTTGATTTCATCTATAAAGAGAATAAAGGTTTCCTGAATGAGTTTTTTGTTTCTCTATATGAAAGAAAGGCAGATACCAAAACAGCTGACTGGACATACAGCCGCGATGTGTTCGGCACAACGGGCTGGTACTTTGAGGAGGGTGCTTTCCTCGAAATGGTCTGTCATAGTGAAACTTTCTGGGACGAAATCAGGGTCTTCCTTGAAAAGTTTGAGATAGAAAAAGATCTTTTTGATGACCTTTTCAACTATCAGAAAACTCTCGTAAGGCTTCCTGACGTAAGCGAAGTTGAGATAAAGTCAGGATATAATTTTTATAAATATTTTGAAGCTGCTGACGAAAATGCCGACCCGGTGCTTATGAAGAAAAACTGTACTCTTCATATAAAGGCACATAAGGAGATTTCATCCTGGGCTGAGTATGCCCGTGAGATCATCTGGTTCGGTAAACGTTACAGTGCTACACTTCTTGTTAACCCGCGTGAGATAATCACGTATTCGGAGGAATAATATGTCAGACATACTTCTGATTCAGCCACCGCAATGGTATCCGGTTTCACCGTACCTTGCTGTGCCGCTTTTGGCAGGTCAGTTAAAAAAGTCAGGCTTTGATGTAAGATCACATGATCTGAATGTAGAGTTTTTTAACTATCTGCTTACTAATGAAATGGCAACACGTTGTGACGCAGAGGCGAGAAAGATGCTGAAAAATCTTTCAGCAGAGCTTTCGTCTGCCGATTTTTCAGAAATAGAGAAAAACGGCAGCTACGATGAAAAAACACGTTGTCTCAAGTTTTTAACCATAAAAAAGTTTTATGATACCTACGGTGAAGAAGTCCCGTATATTATTGAAAACGTTGAGAATGCAGTCAGAACCACAAGGGATGCGGAAGACTTCTATAAACCTGAAAAGTTAAGCGAAGCAAAGCATATTATACGTCTTGCTTTAAGGCTTGTGTCAATGCCGTACGCACCTAATGAAATAGACTTTGACAACTACTTTGCAAACCCTCTTCTCAACCTTGACTGGAACAACATTAAAATTCAGTCACAGGACAGAAATGTCAATATGTTCTATGACTATTTCGATGCGTATACAGATAAAATCAAAGCAGAGGGCTGCAGTATTATTACTATAGCTATGACTGATCTGAGTCAGCTTATTCCTGTTTTCACTCTCGCTTCAATGCTTAAAGAAAAAACTGAAGCTAAGATTGTTTTAGGCGGTAATTATGCAACTCAGATTTATGAGGATATGATGAAATTTGACGAGATATTCATTTCATATTTTGATTATCTTGTTATAGGTGACGGTGAGCTTGCTTTGCCGAAGCTTTGTTCATATCTTAAAGGCAAAGCTGAACTTTCAGAAGTTCCGAATATAGTATATATGAACGAATCCGGCTCGGTTATTTCTACAGGATTTTCCTGCGAAAAGATTGATATGGATGAATTGGCTTATGCTGATTTTTCAGATTATGATCTTTCAAAGTATTTTACGCCTGATCCGACTCTTACGATTCAGCTTTCAAAAGGCTGCTATTGGGGAAAGTGTAATTTCTGTGATTATGCATATGGTCAGCAGGGTTACAGCCCGAAGCACATCGGCAGAATAATCAAAGAAATCAGGCATTACGTAAAAACATATCATGTTTCAAAGTTTATGTTTGTCGATGAGGCGATTCCGCCAAAGTTTTATAATCTGCTTGCAACTGCCATAATCGAAGCAGGTCTTAAAATCAATTTCTATTCCTTTGCAAGACTCGAAACAGACTACACGCCTGATGTGCTTGAAAATCTTTACCGTGCAGGTGCACGTCTTTTCCTTTGGGGTTATGAGTGCGAGTCTCCTCGTATTATGGAACTTATGAATAAAGGAATTGACGTAGAAAAACGTCTTGATATCCTTAAGGATGCAAGGAAAGCCGGAATCTGGAATAACGGTCTCTTTATTTTCGGTTATCCTACGGAAACTCTGGATGAAATAAGACAGACTATGGATGTCATCAGAAATAACAGAGATATCATCCCAAGCTGTACTCTTTCAAACTTTGCTCTTAAAAAGCATTCTTTGCTCAAAGAGAAGCCGGGTGAAAACGGAATAGTTGATTATTCTTCAAACGGTGAGTTTTATACGGTTTTCAAGGATGTTATTGACGGAGTGTCACAGCAGGACAGAAGAACTCTCAGACGTGACTTTCAGTTTTCTTTCCTTGATGAAAATGCAAACTCGCTCTGGGCGGTCGTGTTTTCTGATTTTGACCATCTTCTTTTGTATCTTTCAAAGTACGGATGTGATTATGTTTCGTCATACCGCTCAGAAAAACGTATTTGTCCCGAATTCAGGTAGGCGATAAATTAATGGAATTTAATTCAGTAACAATAATAATAGGCACGACGGACGAAACGGATTCTTTGAAAAAGACCGTTGATTTCATAATGGAAAATTGTGATAATGACGATATAGGTAAAGTACTTATGGTCAAGCCCAAGAATGTATCAGAAGGCTGCGACAGGACAATTTCATTAATCGAAGAAAAGTACGGAGATAAGGTCCGCGGACTTGAACAGACCCGACCGTACATAGGCGGAGCTATCCGTGACGGCTTTGATGCGTCAGAGTCCTCTCATATTATGCTTCTTCCGGGTGATCTTGCGATAAGTCTTGAATGTATACCGGAGATGATACGACGTGTCAAGCAAAAGCCTGATGTAGTATCAAAGACATCCAGATGGTTGAAAAAAGACAGCTTTCACGGCTACAACGGAACACGAAAAGTGCTTAACAGGCTTTCGCAGATTTTTCTGCGTGTTTTATATTCTTCTGATCTTACTGACTTTACGAGTCCTGTGCAGACAGCTCCTGCAGAAGCTTATATGAAGTCAGACTGGAGAGAGCTTAATTTTCCGTTTCTTCTTGAAATGGTTCTCGTACCTCTTCGCAGGGGATATAAGTTTGAAGAGTTTGCTGTAGAATGCTACCAAAGGCAGCAGGGTAAGTCTAAAAACTCTGCAAAGCAGACAGCACTTTATCTTAAAACAGCGTTAAGAATACGATTTACTAAAAAGTCAAAGCTTACAAAGGAGTAAAGCAGATGAAATTTCTTTTTGCTGCAGTACCGCAGTGGTACCCCGTCAGTCCTTATCTTGCAGGTGCATTGCTTGCAGGTCAGCTTAAAAATGCAGGTTTTGAGGCTGAAACGTATGATTTCAATGTTGAGTTTTTCAATGATATTTTAACAAAAGAATACATGGAAAAGTGCCTTGAGGATGCAAGAAGTTTTCTTGAAGACGAAAAGGCAATGCTTCCGTCTGCTGATTTCAGTGATGACATAAATGCTAAAAGAGTCAAAACTACTCAGGTAAGAAAGAAAATAATTGAGGATTATTTCAAATTCGACGGTGATAATATTCAGGCTACAGTTGATGAGCTTGAGTATTCAATGAAGGTTCTTAAAACCAAGGAGCTTTTTTATGACGCCGAGAAGCTTTTCAAGGCAAAGGATGTAATCTTTTCAGCTCTTGATATAGCATCTCTTCCTTTTGCTCCGTCAAGAATAATGCTTGATAATTTTATTGCAAACTCAGTTTTTACATATGATTTCAAGGATGTTGACTATCAGTGTAAAAATGCTGATGTGAATATGTTTCTGCCTTATTTTGAGGAGAAGATAAAAACTCTTGATTTTTCAGAGTATTCCTTTATCGGTCTCTCTATTACTGATCTCAGTCAGCTTATACCGGGTCTTACTCTTGCAAGGCTTCTTAAAAAATATACTGATGCCAGAATTTGCATCGGCGGAAACTACATTTTTAAGGTTGAACCCGATCTTAAGAAAATTCCGCAGATTTTTTCAGAATACTGTGATTATCTCTCAATAGGTGACGGTGAGACGGCTATACTTGAACTTGCCGAATACATTGCGGGGAAAAGAGATATCGAGGATGTCCATTCTCTTGTCTATGCTGATAAAAACGGTGAAGTCCATACCAATGAACGTGCACCGCTTTTAAAGCTCGACAGCGTATCTTATCCGGATTTTGATTCATATGATTTTTCAAAGTATCTTTCACCTGAAACTGTTATACCTGTTCAGCTCGGCAAGGGATGCTATTGGGGAAAATGCACATTCTGCGATTTTTATACAGGTCAGCAGAAGTTTGACATGAAATCCGTTATAAGAGCTGTTGATGAGGTTGAGTACCTTTCAAAGAAGTATAACAGTAAGCTGTTTACCTTTGTTGATGAGGCAGTGCCTCCGAAGTTCTATAATGAATTTGCCAAGGAAATCAAAAGAAGAAATAT
>JAGBFD010000041.1 GCA_017936645.1 Clostridia bacterium | reverse complement strand
GATAACGGTGCAAGTAGCTACCGCCGTTTCCTTGACGGTGATGATGACGGATTTGTCGAGATAATCAAAGATTATAAAGACGGACTGATGTTTTATATCAACGGTATTGTCGGTGATTTACATACGGCTGAAGAGCTGACGGAAGATACCTTTGTAAAAATCGTTACAAAAAAACCGAAGTTTTCGGGTAAATCAAGCTTTAAAACATGGCTTTATGCAATCGGACGGAATGTGACTCTTGATTTCCTTCGCAAAAGGTCGAAGCTGAAAGAAGTTTCTGCAGAAGAGTGTATCAATCTTACGGCAGAGGAGTCGGACTTTGAAAAAGCCTTCCTCAAAGAAGAACGAAAGATTATTCTTCATAAGACGATGTGCAGATTGAAGCCTGAATACAGGCAGGTTTTGCAGCTTATTTATTTTGAGAATTTCAGCAATAAAGAAGTTTCAACGGTTATGAAGAAAAGCGTTCACAATGTCGAAGTTCTTGTTTCAAGGGCGAGGAAGGCACTGAAGCAGGAGCTTGAAAAGGAGGATTTTACTTATGAAGACATATGACGAAATGGCTGAAAACGTTTTTCGTCGCAGAGACGAATATTTATCAAAGAAAAAAGAAACGAGAAAAAAGACTGTAAAGCTGTCAGTATCTTTTGCGTGTATGGCATTGGTCCTGTTGGCAGGTCTCGGGGTATGGCAAAGGGAATTGCTTGATAATAAACCCTTAAATAGTTCTGAGGTGAGCGGACAACCGACAGATAATGCTCAAGGCGAAGAGGAACAGACATTGGCTGATTCTGTTATCGTGGGAGAAAAGGATTGGTACGGACCTGCTGAGGATACTCCTTATAACAACGGACCCTGTGTACCTCTTGAAGGTGAAGAAAATGACCGAAGTGGGATAAAACTGATTGAATACTACGAAGGCAATGTTTCATCCGCAATTGCCTGCTATGCATTACCACGAAACGGTGACTGCTTTTTGTCAATCCCTCTGAATGCCGCATTTGAAGCATACGGAGAAACAGACAAGGAAACGGGAGAGCGTATTATTTACAGAGTTGTTGTCCGTGTTTTTGAGGACGGCAAAATGATTACAGGCAAGGAAAATCTGTTGAAAATCGCGGATGAGTTTGCAGTTAAGGGGTGCAAACCGGCGGTTGAAATACCAAATGACAGGGATGACCTTGCTGTGCTGACACTTCATATTTCAGAGGAAGATCTTAAGACTTTACCTGAAGATAAAGAAAAAGGATATTTCTTCTTCCTCTACGAAGAGCCTGACGGTGTCGGACTTGCAACGGAATGAATAACTTTTTTAATGTGTATCATCGAAATTTTAAACAGCGGGGAAGACCCGCTGTTTTTTTATTGCTTTAAAAGATTTTTTATGCTAAACTGTTTTCGGGTGATGACTATGAGTCTTGATAAGATTAAATTCAAAAATGGTAAACTCAAGGTAATGCAGATTTCTGATCTGCAGGATACTAAAAACACAAGCGTTGATACGCTTCGCTTTGTTGATGATGCGATTAAAAAAGTGAACCCTGATTTTATCATTATTACGGGTGACCAGCTTGATGTTGTCGGACTCTGGGGCAAGGGCGAAAAGGCGGAGAAGAATGTTGCTGTTGCAATCCGCAGACTTTTCAGCGTCATCGAAAAGCATAATATTCCTTATGTGCTGACATTCGGAAACCATGACCGTGAAACGGGAGTTCCGAATGAGGTTCAGGCGGAGATATATGCAACGCTTGAAAATTGCATCTGCTTTGATAATATAAACGACGGCAGACCTGATGTCGGTACATTCAACGTTCCCGTAAAGTCCTCTGACGGTAAACGTGTGGCTCTTAACTTTTTTGTTATGGACACCCACTCTAAAACAAAGGGTGTCGGCTTTGAGGGCGTGAACGATACACAGCTTGACTGGTACAGAAGTGTCAGTGAAAAGCTGAAGAGTGAAAACGGCGGTCAGCTTGTGCCGTCAATGGTTTTTCAGCACATTCCCGTCAGCAATATTATGGAGCTTTTCGAGGACGTACCGAAGGGTACGAAAGGGGCACAATGCGACTTTGTAAAAGGTGATAAAAAATACTGGGTTCTCGATGAGGACAAGCTTTTCCATAATTATACATACGGTGAAACTCCGTCGATGACACTCGGCACAAAGCAGTTTGATGCGATGAAGGCTCAGGGCGATGTCTTTGCGATGTATTTCGGTCACGACCATTACAATTCATTCGCAGGTACGGTCGACGGAATTGATCTTGGCTATTGTCCCGGAATGGGTTACAACAGCTACGGAACGAAGCACAGAGCTTTCCGTGTGTTTGAGTTCGACGAGACTGATGTGAGAAATTACAAGACCTATTCTCTCAATTCAAAGGAGTGCGGAAGCAAGACGAATGCTGCACCGTTCAAAAACGCATTTTCTTATTGGTCACCGTGCAATCCGTCAGCGGCAGGTCCGTTTGCGGCAAAGATTTTAAGTGTTGCCGTGCCGTCGGTTGCAGCAATTTCTTTGGCACGTAAGTATGTCAGCAAACCGTTTGTCGACGGTCTGCTCATTGCGGCAGGAGTTGCGACTGCTGTTTATATCCCTACGGGAATTATTGCAAATAAAATTATGAGAAAAAAGATAATCAAAAAATAAATGAGGTGTGCACTATGAACGAAGTAATGAAAACAATACTTAAAAGACAGACAATCCGCGAATATAAGCCTGAACAGATTACGGATGAACAGCTCGACGCTCTTATGCAGGCGGCACTCCGTGCTCCGAGCGGAAGAAACGGTCAGCCGTGTCACGTGAGATTTGTGCAGAATGCAGAGATGCTCAAGGAAATGAATGTTGACTTCAAGGAGCTCGTCGGCTACGACACACCTGCATACACCCGTTGGGACACTAATCCTGTTTATCACAACGCACCGACATTCATCGTGCTTTTCGCTGAGGGCGAAAGCTATATGGACGGTGGTATTATGTGTGAAAATATCTGCATTGCCGCTGAAGGTATGGGCCTCGGCACTTGTATTATCGCAAGCGTAGGTGCTCTTTTTGCAGAAGGAAACGAGCAGGGAAACAAGTGGAAACGTGCATGGGATATTCCTGAGGAGTACAAATTCCTAATCGCAATAGCAGTCGGTTATCCCGATGAAAAACCTGAGATGAAACCGAGATTTGAAGACAGAATCAAGGTTATAAGATGAACGGGAAGAATCCGGGAAACGGATTTGGTTTTTGAACAAGAAGAATAAACGAAAGGTCTGTCTCAGAGCTGAGGCAGACCTTAAATTATTATTTGATTCCGCAGACTTTTCTCAACGGCTTGACGGATATTAAAATACAAGCCATTATAACCGTAATGATTGTTTCGGGCACCATAAATGTCGCATTGTAGATCAGCGAGTAAACGATGCTGAGTGTGTTCCCCGAATATTTTCCGAGGATTTCTGCACCGTAGCTCATACCGCCGCCTTCTTCGAAAAACCACTGCGCATATGTGCCGAAAAGTATGTAGCCTGAAAGGAAGTGCGAGATGTATTTCAGTACACAGGCGATGATTGTACCCGCACCGAATGAAAGCTGAGGATTTCTGATGAGCTTTTTGAAAACTCCGCCGAGTCCGAGCATAGCACCTGCAACGATATAGTCAAGCATTGCACAGAGGATGACCTGATACCAGGCGAAACCTGCAGTCGCTCCCGAAACTCCGAAAAGTGCCTGAAGTACACCGTAGACGATACCTGCAGAAAGTCCCCATTTAGGTCCGTAAGCGTAGCCGACAAAAAGAACCGGTACGAAGCTGAAAAGTGTTACCGTGCCGCCGTACGGCAGCTCGCTGAACTTGATGAATGAAAGCACCGTCGACATCGCAACCATAATTCCGCAGACGGTAAGCTTCGTTGTGTTATCGCTCATTCTGTTTGATTTTTGTTTTGCCATATAATTAAATCTCCTTTACTGACTGTTTATCAATAAACAGAGGCTTGTTTCAAGAAAATATCCCATTACCTGAAACAAACAATACAAACACTTTCACCACTCCCGGGTGTGTGATAAAAACGGAAAACGCTCGGTCAGCTGAACCGAGCGTAAGTTTTTATATAACAATATCTTCCTACGTCGGCATTATCCGAATCAGGTTAGAGGGTATAATCTCAGCCGATAAAAATATCAGCACCCCTGTATTTGATTTTTCAAAATGATACACCACAAAAATGGTTTTGTCAATAAAAATTTTTATTTGTTCCAGAATTTTCTGTCGAGTGAACGGTACTGAATCGCTTCTGCGATGTGGTTTGCTTCGATGATTTCCGAGCCTTCAAGGTCGGCAATAGTTCTTGCGACACGCAGAATTTTATCGTAAGCACGGGCTGAAAGACCGAGCTTGTCAAACGCCATCTGAAGCATTTTCATTGCAGCATCTGAAGCAACGCAGAATTCTCTTGTCATAGCAGCATTCATCTGTGCGTTACAGTTAGCTGAAGTTCCTCTGAGTCTTTCCTGCTGAATCCGTCTTGCTTTTTCAACCCTTTCACGGATTTTTGCGGAAGGCTCACCCTTATGTGAGTCAGAAAGCTTGTCGAAATCAACGGGTGGCACTTCTACGTGGATGTCGATTCTGTCAAGCAAAGGTCCGCTGACCTTTGAAAGGTATCTTGATGCCGCACCCTCGTGGCAGGTACATTCCCTCACGGGGTGACCGAAATATCCGCAGGGACACGGGTTCATCGCACAGACGAGCATAACGGAGCAGGGATAAACGGATGTACCCGATGCTCTTGAAATAGTGATTTTTCCGTCTTCAAGAGGCTGACGCATTATCTCCATAGACTGTCTTGAAAATTCAGGCAGTTCATCAAGGAAAAGCACACCGTTGTGAGCGAGTGAAAGTTCACCGGGCTTTGGAACGGCACCACCTCCTGAAAGTCCCATGGTTGAAACAGTGTGGTGAGGTGAACGGAAGGGTCGTGACGTGATGAGCTGTGATTTTCCTTTTAGTGCACCTGCTATTGAGTAAATTTTTGTAGTTTCAAGGCTCTCTTCAAAAGTCATTGAGGGCAGGATAGAAGGGATTCTTTTAGCGAGCATACTTTTGCCTGTACCCGGACTGCCGATCATAAGTGTATTGTGTCCGCCTGCGGCTGCGACTTCGAGTGCACGTTTAGCCTCGTACTGACCCTTTACGTCTGCAAAGTCGGGCATATAAAGGAGCTGTTCGCTGTCATCCGTATTACACGGGACGGCAGGCTGTATGGTGTTGAGCCCCGTGAGGTGGTCTATCACCTGAAGCACGTGGTCGACGGGCAGAACCTTGATTCCTTCGACTACGGAAGCCTCGTTGGCGTTTACGGACGGGACGAAAATGCTCTGAAAGCCACTCTGATGTGCGCTGATTACCATAGGAAGAACACCGTTTACGTGGCGGATTTTACCGTCGAGAGAAAGCTCACCGAGAAAAGCGTAGCCCTCGGCATTTATGTTCATCTGGTCAGATGCGATGAGAAGTGCAATGAGTATAGCGAGATCGTAAATCGGTCCTTCTTTACGTCTGTCAGCAGGAGCGAGGTTGACCGTGATACGGCTGACGGGAAAGGTGAAACCGCAGTTTTTGATAGCCGCGTGGACTCTGTCACGTGACTCACTTACAGCTGAGTCGGGCAGACCGACTATCTCAAACTTCGGGAGTCCCGTAGAGATGTCAGCTTCTACGGTAACGGGAAAAACGTCCATACCGAATGTACCTAAACTGTTGACTTTTGCAAACAAAATACTCACCTTCTGACTTTTTGATAAAAACATTAAACCAAATTTATGCAAGTTTTTCAAGTAATTTACTTTATTTTTATAAACTGTTATTGTATAATATCATAGAATAGGTATATTTTAGCCGTTTAAATCTTGAAAAGGAGAAGTATTATGCTTAAAAACATTCCCTCAGTGCTTTCGCCTGAGCTTCTTAAAACTCTTATGGAAATGGGTCACGGTGATTACCTTGTAATCGGTGACGGTAATTTCCCTGCAGCGACAAATGCAAAACGTCTCATCCGTTGTGACGGTCACGGTGTTCCCGAGATTCTTGATGCTATCCTCAAGCTTATGCCGCTTGATACATATGTTGAAAATCCCGTTGGTCTTATGGATAACGGTGATCCTGAAAACCGTCCTGAAATCTGGGCAGTTTACAAGGATATCATCGAAAAGAACGAGGGCGAAAAGGGCATCGAGCTTGTAGAAAGATTTGATTTCTATGATAAGGCAAAGGGTGCTTTTGCAATCATCGCAACAGGCGAGACAGCAATCTATGCAAACATTATTCTTCAAAAGGGTGTTGTAATCAATGACTAAGAGAGTTCTTGCTTTTGACTTCGGTGCTTCAAGCGGACGAGCAATCATCGGTTGCTTTGACGGTGACAAAATCACACTTGAAGAAGTTCACCGTTTTTCAAACGATCCCGTAAGCGTAGGCGGTACGGTTTATTGGGATGTACTCCGTCTTTTCCACGAGATCAAGCAGGGTATAATCAAAGCCCGTATGGCAGGCGGATTTGACAGTATCGGTATCGACACTTGGGGCGTTGACTTCGGTCTTATTGACAGCGAAGGCAAGCTTATGGAAAATCCGATTCACTACCGTGATGCACGTACGGTCGGTCTTGTCGACGAAGCTTTCAAAACGATGCCGAGAGAAAAAATCTACGGAATTACAGGTATCCAGTTTATGGAGCTCAACACCTTGTTCCAGCTGATTTCACTTAAAAAGAACAGACCTTGGATGCTTGAAAGAGCTGACAAAATGCTCTTTATGCCTGACCTTTTTGCTTATATGCTTACAGGTAAGATGTGTGCTGAATATTCTATCGCATCCACTTCACAGATAATTGACCTTCAGACAGGCAGCTGGTCAAAGGAGCTGCTTGATGCTTTCGGTATCAAAGAGGATATCTTTGCACCGATTGTGAAGCCGGGCACAGTCCTTGGCAATCTCACTTCCGAAATCTGCGAGGAGTGCGGAGTTGACCCTGTTCCCGTAATATCCGTCTGCGGTCACGACACACAGTCGGCAATCACATCCGTACCCTGCGAGGACGGTAACTTTGCTTTCCTTTCAAGCGGTACGTGGTCACTTTTCGGCACAGAGCTTGAAAAGCCGATTGTCAACGAAACTTCACTTAATATCAATATCACAAACGAAGGCGGATTCGACGGTACAGTCGGCTTCCTTAAAAATATTATCGGTTTGTGGCTCATTCAGGAGAGCCGCCGTCAGTGGCAGAGACAGGGCGAGGATTACTCCTACGCTGATCTTGAAAAACTTGCTCTTGCGGCAGAACCGTTCAAGTGCTTCATTGACCCCGATGCTCCTGAGTTTGTACCTCACGGAAATATCCCGAAGCGTGTTCAGGAATTCTGTGAAAAGACAGGACAGTATGTTCCGCAGACTGTCGGTGAGATTATGCGTTGTATCTACGAAAGCCTTGCAATGAAGTATAAGCTGACCTTTGAAAAGCTTTGCGAATGCACAGAGCGTGACTATCCCGTTATCCACGTTATCGGCGGCGGTACAAAGGATACTCTTCTTTGTCAGCTTACAGCAAATTCCTGCAACCGTACTGTCAAGGCAGGTCCGATTGAAGCAACGGTTATGGGTAACGTCGCAGTTCAGCTTATGTCAGCCGATGCAGTTTCAGGCATCAGCGAGGCAAGAAAAATCGTTGCAAATTCATCTGAGCTCAAGGTTTATGAACCCGCAGAGGTTGATAAGTGGGAAGATGCTTATAAGGATTTCATTAAAATTGTGAAATGAACATGGCCTCCCTTGCCTAAAGGGAGGTGGATTTTGGCGAAGCCAAAAGACGGAGGGATATTGTGGAAAGAAAACATAATCCTTCATTGACAGAAAATGCGAAGAATCTCAGAAAAAATATGACAAAAGAAGAAAGACGTCTTTGGTACGATTTCTTGAGAGGGCATTCTGTCCGATTTCTAAGGCAAAAGGTTATTGATAATTATATTGCAGATTTCTATTGTCATCAGGCGAGGTTGGTAATAGAACTCGACGGTTCACAGCATTTTGAAAATAGTGGTCTTCTGAAAGATAAGATAAGAACACAACGGATTGAAGCGAGAAATTTGACTGTTATACGAATTCCGAATAATGAAGTGAATTATAATTTTGACGGAGTTTGTGAGTATATAGACTGTATAGTAAAAGAACAGTTGAACCGCTGAAAAATCCCCCAGTCACGACTTCGTCGTGCCAGCCCCCTTTAGGCAAGGGGACCATATAACACGAAATCAAGCTTAGTGCTTGAAATAAAGCAAATTAATCTGAAAGAATGATATCATATGGCAGAAAACAGATTCATCGGCGATTATCCCGTAATCGGTATTCGTCCGGTAATTGACGGCAGAAGAGGACCTCTTAAGGT
>JAGBFD010000040.1 GCA_017936645.1 Clostridia bacterium | reverse complement strand
TACAGCGCCAATCAAAGAGCCGATTACGGCAATTATCATAAAGCGAAGTGCAAACTGTACACGCAGTCCCCCTGCGGTAAAGCCGAGCGACTTGAGTATGCCGATATCCGTTCTTTCCTTTACGAAGGACTTTGAACAGAGCATACTGATTACTACTGCCGAGAATGCGATTGATATAACAAACACTACAATAAGCAGAGCCATACAAACTGCATCAAGAAGCTCTACCATACTATCGTCAGTTTCTGTTTTTTCCTCTATTGTTACAATCTCTATAAGCTCCTTATACTTGCTGTTCAGAGCGTCGCTCACTGCCTGCGAGAGACTTCTGTCAGAAAGCTCAATATAGCAATTCGGAAGTGTTCCTGTTACTTCATAGAAGGCTTCGGCGGTTATTGTAAAGGTTTTTCCGACATCTGCAATCGACTGGTGATAGCCGGTTATGATAAATTCCTTCTTGTTGTCACCGCTTCCGATTGTGACGGTATCACCTATTCCCTTGCCGATTTTCTCTGCCACTATATCGGTGACAGATACCTCGTTATTATAGCGTGGGAGTCTTCCCTCGATTGTCTGATACTGCATTTCGATAGGGGTTGCGGAGTCACAGAAAAGCTGGACATCATCAAGCATCACATATCCGCCCATACCGAACATTATTTTTGCGTCCTCATCAATCTCACGGACAGTTTCTTCAAAGCTGTCCATATCGTCAAGTGTGAAGCTGTCTGACGGGACTACAGTAACGTCAGGGTAGACAGTTCCTACCATGAGGTTTTCTCCCTTGAGCTTTGCGGTAAGCACCATCATTGTCATAAGAAAATACACGAGCAGTGCGGCGATAAGCACAGCGCCGACATAGCTTTTGCTTCTTGATGTAAACTGTCTGAGTCCCATAAAGAACGAGAGCGGCTTATGCTTTACAGGGATATTCAGGCGATTGTCAAAATGCACCTCGGACTTTCCGCCCGAAATTGCACGGACAGGAGAAACCCTGCTTACCTTTCTTGTTGCGAGTGTTACAAACAATGCACTTATGAGGATTATTCCGACGCAGAGAAGTCCGCATTTACCGAAGGATATACGGTTCACAGTTGCAAGGCCCGTGATTGACTGGAAGAGCGTTCCGAGGAAAAACAGCACAGGAATCGACAGCAAAAGTCCGATAACAGAGCCGATTACTTCGGCTACTATATACTGCAGAATGTACACGAGTCGGATTTTGCCCGAGGTAAAGCCCTGGGACTTTAAAACTCCGAGATTTACATACTCTACTTCAATAGAGGTTGAGATACTGTGGTACATGGCGATAATTGCAATTACAAGCATAAGTATTACGAACGCAATAACTACACCTGAGCCTGTGTCGGACATAATCTTTGTATAAGACTCGGATTCTTCCTTAGCAAGCATTACTCTTGCTTCATTGATAAGATTGCAGGATTCGTCGAGGTTTCTTTGTACCTCAAGATAATCGGCACCCTCACGGAATGTCATAGCAATTTCAACCATATGAAAGTCCTTTGAAGCATCGGAATACATTTTCTCAAAGTCAGCTTCGTTTACAAAGAGGCATTTCATTCCAAGCATAAGGCCGCCGTAAAAAGGTTCTGCTACGTATCCTTTGATTGTGAATGTATAAGTATTATTTACAGATGAGTCCTCGGCTGATGGAATATTGATAGTAACCTGAGAGCCGATTTTCGCCTTGCTGTAAAGTCCTGTAAAAGCGTATGGGACATATATTTCGCCCTCTTTAAGAGGCTCGGGATTTTCTATATATCCCGTTTTGCTGTCATTGAAGACACGGTAACCGTCACGGTTCTGAGAGTAAATGAGAAGCGATTGATTTATTTCCATATCACCTACAAACGCTGTATTATTTGCGACATAATCGGTAGTTATAACATCTTCTACATCGGGGTCTTCCAAGATAGTGTCAAGAAGCTCATCGCTGCATTTCTCAGCCTGCATATAGGCTGACATATCCTTTGTATTTGCCCACTCATACGCTTCGGTGAGTGTTCTGTCTATGTTGTCATTGTTGCTGACAGTTCCGACAAATGAAACAACGATGACAGCCATAAGAATGATGATACCCTTGAAGGCACCCTTCTTATGCCTGATGTTGGCTTTAAGAAGCTTGAGTATTTCCATACTGCACCTCACCATTCCATTGAAGAGAGCCAGGAATTAACCTGCGCTTCACGGCTTTTTTCATTTTCGGGTGAGTACGGCGGCAGGTCGAGGTTGCCGACTACTGCGCCGTCTGCGATATAGATAATTCTGTTTGCACGTAGAGCTGCACGGCTGTCGTGAGTTACCATTAAGATACTCTGGCCACCCTTGTTAAGCTCGGTGAGGAGATTTAAAACCTCGGTTGTATTCTTTCTGTTGAGTGCACCTGTCGGCTCGTCTGCAAAGAGAAGCTCCGGGTTATTGATTACAGCTCTTGCTATTGCGCATCTTTGCTGTTCGCCACCCGAGCACTGGGACGGAAGCTGTGTTTTGATATGAGAAATGCCCATCTTCTCCAAAAGCTCGCTCGCACGCTTGTTTGTATCCTCGGCACTGACAGCTTTATTAAGGTATCCAGGAACGGTAATATTCTCAAAAAGCGAGAGGTTGCTGACGAGGTGAATCTGCTGGAAAATAAATCCGAAATCGCTGTGACGAAGCTCTGAGAGCTTCTTTTCCGGAAGCTTTACAAGGTCGTTGCCGCCGTACATAACGCTGCCGCCTGTTGCTCTGTCCATACCGCTCAGGGCATAGAGGAGCGTCGACTTTCCTGAGCCAGACGCACCCATTACAACTGTGAAGTCGCCCTTATACACTTCGATATCAAGATTTGTAAGAATATGAGTCTGAACGCCGTTATGTGCAAAGCTTTTGCAAAGGCCGCTTGCGTAGATAATCTTTTCTTTCACTTATATACACTCCTTAAGCTTTATTTGTTATCTTGATTTTACAGCAAAAGTTATTAAGAAGTCTTTAAGAATTTAAAATCGGAAGAATTATTTTTATCATAAATCCGTCGGAAAGATTTTCGGCATACACTTCTCCGCCCGACTGTCTTACGACATATTTTACGATATAAAGTCCAAGACCTGCGCCGTTTTCGTTGCCCGTATCTCTTCCACGGTAGAATTTATCAAAAATAAACGGGATTTCTTCATTGGGGATACCCTTTCCGAAATCACGGAAAACAATCTCGGCACCTTTTTCGGTCTTTGAGACAGATATCTCGACATCGGTTTTTGCGTACTTGAGTGAGTTGCTGACTATGTTTTCGAACACCTGCGAGAGGCGGCTTCTATCGGCATTCACTTTCATCGGATAAGATGGCAGATTAAGTCTGATATTATCCCTTGCGGTAATTTCGGGAACTGTTTCACTTATGAATGTACAAAGCTCAAACTCTGTCGGATTCATCTTAAGTTTATTAAGGTCGGATACCGAATGCAGAATCATATCATTTGTAAGTGCCGCTACCTCGTCGCACTTTCGCATAATAACGTCCAGATACTTCGCACGCTTTTCGGGGCTGCTTCCCATTCCTGCTTCGAGTCCCTCGGCATAGGCACGGATTGAAGCAACGGGTGTTTTGATGTCGTGGGACAGCGATGCGATTACAGTTTTATTATTCTCGATAGCTTCCTTTTCGCATTCTCTTGCAATTGAAATTTCCCGTCTCATACAGTCAAATGCCCAGGTGAACTTACCGAAGTAGTTTGTTCTTTCGTACTGAAGTGGTATACTGAAATCTCCCGACGCTACCTTTTCGGCGAAATCTTCAAGCTTCTTGAACGGCCTTAGGATTGCAAACCACACATAAATAAACACAGCCGCTATCATTACAGAGCCTGCCGCAAACATTATCCAAAGTCCTGCCATATCCTCGTCACTTTCAGAATTATACTGTGACAATTCCTTCTGAAGCTCATCTGCACGAAGCTGTGCTGATGCAGTATCGCCGCTTGAAATAAGCTGCTTTATCTCATTGACCTCTACTGAATAATTCCCAAGTCCCCGGGTTTCGGGCTTTTCATAGCTGCTCCCTACAAATGCTGTCAGCAGGGCAAACAGTCCTATAAAGACCACGGCGGTGAATGCAAGCTTTCCTCTCATTGCGCCACCTCCAGCATATATCCTACCTTATAGACGGTTTTGATAAACTCGGGCTGTGCGGGATTATTCTCAAGCTTTTCACGAAGCCAGCGGATATGCACAGCGAGTGTTGAAGGCTCAACCTCGGAAAATGCTCCCCACACTTCAGAAAGCAGTTTTTCCTTAGCAAGAGCAGTATTCTTATGCTCACAAAGATACGAAAGCAGGTCAAATTCCCTCAGCGAGAGTGACACCGCCGAGCCATTTCTTGTAACTGAACGTGAGGTAATATTTACGCACACATCGCCGAAAGAAACAATTTTTTCCTCCTCAGAAAATCTGTATGTACGGCGGATGAGGGCGTTTACCCTCGAAAGAAGCTCCTTCATAGAGTAAGGCTTTGGCAGATAGTCATCACCGCCGATATCAAAGCCCGTGATGCGGTCGTTCTCGCTAGTCCTTGCACTTGCAAAAATAACCGGCACCTGCGACACCTGTCTGAGCTCCTTACAAAGCTCCAGCCCTGTTGTATCGGGCAGGTTTATGTCAAGAAGTATAAGGTGGAAGCTATGTCGGGAAAGCAATTCAAATGCCCTTTCTCCGCTTTCAGCTGTCTTAACCGAGTAGCCATGGTCTTCCAGCATTTCTGAGATTATAAAAGACAAGTCCTTGTCGTCATCAACAATAAGAATTTCTTTCATAAGTTTTCCTCTTCTCTGAATTTACTCATCATATCCGCTTTTAACACTCTTATCCGAATATAGTGTCCATCACGAGCATAAAGCAAAAGCCGACAAGCAGAGCATATGTTGCGGCTCTTTCACTGCCGTGAGCATGTGTTTCGGGAATCATTTCATCACTGATGATATATAACATCGTGCCTCCTGCAAAGCTCAGTGCAAACGGGAGAATTGCAGTTGATATACTTACTGCGAAATATCCTATCAGCGTTCCGACAACCTCTATAATACCGGTTATTGATGCCAAAAGGAACGTTCTTGACGGTTTAATTCCGACTGAAAGCATAGGCCCGATGATAACCATACCTTCGGGAATATTCTGCAAGGCGATACCTCCGGCAATAATAAGTGCCTGGGATATATCACCTGAGCCGAACCCTATTCCTGCGGCAATACCCTCGGGAAGGTTGTGTATAGCAATTGCGATAACAAAAAGAAGCACCTTATTCGCCTGCGAGCTTTTCATGCTTTCGGTGTTGGTCCCCGTCAGTCTGTGAAGGTGCGGTACAAGCTTATCAATCACATTAAGGCATACTGCACCTGCAAAGATACCGGCAATAGTTGTGATTATTCCGAATTTTCCACCATATTCAAGCGAAGGTAATATAAGCCCGAAAATTGAAGCTGACAACATAACACCCGCTGCAAATGACAGCACTACATCAGAAAACTTATGGGATATATTCTTGAATACAAAGCCAAGAAAAGCGCCGAACACGGTTGCAGTCCCGACTCCGATTGCGGTAAGTAATACTTCGTTCATACAATCCTCCTATAAAATAATCTATATATTATTATACCAAAAACATTTAAAAGACACAAGCATTACACAATTTTTCTTAATTGAGGAAGTCAATTCCAAAATATAAAGCGCTGCACATTGAGATTTGCTCCCAAGTTGCAACGCTTATATTATTCAGAAGGTATTGAACACACCGTTATTGTCTTTTAGGCAGACCGTCCTCGCCTACACAGAAGTATGTATAGCCGTCGGGAAGCTCTGAGTCTACATAGATATTAAAGCACATCAAATCAGGGTCTGTCGGGATTGAAAACATTCCGTCGTGGTAGTACGGAGAAACATTTTCTTCGCCGACCTTTGTGATGCCGGTATCAGATATTTCATAAACATAGAGATAGAACTGTGTCTCAAGCTCTGTAAACAGATATATGTAGTGCTTACCGTTAGGAGCCTTTACATAATACGGCTCGACACCGTAACCCCAGAAATCCTCCGAGCAGGAAGCATCATTCACAAAGATTTCAGCCTTGGCATTATACTCATTTTCATAGTTATAGCTGTCATAGACAGAAATTGCCTCGCATTTTCCGTCGCCGTTAAGGTCAGAACTGAAGCCAAACTTCATCGGCATCGAAACGATATAGCTATCGGGCACTGACATATACTTTTTGTTGAAAAGCTCAGGATGTTCATCAAATGTGACTGTCACATTGAACGCACCGACCTCCTCTGAGGCAAGCTCGCCTGCTGTGAAGTAAACTGTAACACCGTTATAGTCAACGTTCCAGCATACATAGTCATGAGAATACATCTCAAAGTAGTCTGTTACTGCGTTTTCGCTTGCAAATACTCCCTTGCCCACGCTGTCAAAGAGCTTATCCTGCGCAACCTTTGCAAAGCCTTCTATATCTGCAACAACATCCGGGAAAGAAAGCATTTTTGCTGTCTTTGTGTCGTAATTTACGCCAGAAAAATCCCTGGATTCGAAAATGCCGTTATAATAATAGGAATCTACAAGGTAGCTCAGAACTGTGCTGTCAGCACGTCTTACCTGAACATCACGCTTAGAAACGAGAGGCATAAATCCTTCGGGATTATAAGAATACATTTCGTCTGCAAGCTCTGCGAGCATATCATGCTCTCCCTTTATATAACCTTCCTGTGCAGCAGCGTTGTCCTTGAGAAGCTGTGCAAGCTCGGGATAGCGCTTTGCGTCATCTTCGCAAAGAAGCAATGCCGAGAAATCACATTCGACGAGAGTTAATGTATCGTCCTCCATCCACTTATACTCGTAAAGGTCTTTTCTGTCGAGAGTCAGGAGCATAGGCTTTTCATCAGACGGGACTTCCGACTGTGAGCTGTCGTCCTCGCTGCTGTCCTGTGGCTTTTCGGGCTCTGAACTGTCATTTTCACTGCTGTCATCTACTTTAGAGCTGTCATCCTCCGGTTTTGAGCTGTCGTCAGATACAGACGAGTTGGATGACTGCGATGAGCTTGATGAGGAGCTTGACTTACTGCTGTCGGTTTCTTCAGTACAACCCGAAGTTGTAAAAAGGACGCAAAGTGACAACAATATAAGAGCTATCTTTTTCATAATCGGTTCCTTTCTCAAAACAAGGGCGAGGGATTTACTCCATCGCCCTGTTTTCTGCATTACATTTTAAGGCTTAAGCCCAAGGGTCTTCCTCTACAGGAACACGGATATCTGCAAGGCACTGGATATCGTTGAGGAACCACTGACCTGTAGATGGCTTCTTTCTGAGCTTTATAGGACGTGGATTATCTGCGCCGCCGCTTGTAACATAGAGAGTTGCCCAGTTCTCCTCGTCGAAGGAATACGGATTTTCGCTTACCTTGATTACGTAAGGTGTATTTGGCTTATAGCCGTTTTCAGGTGTTGCACCGTCAAAGAACGAAAGAGTCTTATAAAACTTACCTGTCAGACGCTCCTTAATAAAGCCCTTTTCGTATGTGCTGACCTCTGCAGGGCCTTTTAAGAAATTGAGCATTTCGATGCAAGCGTCCGGATTCTTTTCGTAAGCACAGAGTGCTACGATTGTTAGTGCTGTTGTCTTGAATGCAGAATCAAGTGAAGCCTCGGGCAATGCCTGAAGCTCTGCTACAGAGCTTGGTAAAGCGGAGAACGTAAAGCTCTCGGTATGGTTTCTGCCCTTTCCTACATTAGAAGCCGCATTGCTTACTGCCTTTGTTGTTTCCTTCTTGATTGCGTTACCTGCTGATTTCATAAAAGAATCAAATAATCCCATTTTCTAGTCCTCCCTGACAAATCTGAAATTCATAAAGTTAAAGTATCCGTTATCATCTATCGGCTTTATCCAGCTGTCAAACTTTTCACCATAGAGGTCACCCTCTATACCTGTATCAAACCACAGCTCGCCGTCACGAAGCTCCCACTTCATCGGCTCGTCTGCCATTGCTCCGTCAACAAGCTTTATTACACCTGCTGATACTGCCTTGTCGATTTCTTCCTGAGATACGCCCTCGGGAAGCGGCATAAGCATATAGAGCTTTCCGTCGTCACAGATTTTCAGAAAAGTCCCGATTGTCTTTTTGCGTTCCCTGATTTCGTCTGCTACTGCTTCTTCGTCGGTTTCGTCGATGTACGGCATCGGTGAAGCAAGATACTCCTCGGGAGTCAGGTAAACGGGCATATTCTCTTCATCGAAAGTCATAACTGAATGCAGTGTCCATTTTCCGGTATAGGTCATAGCGTCCTCTCCTTCGCTGTATGTGGCAATGTTGACTTTGTATGGTCAACATGCTAAAATAAAATAACGGGCGGTTCCTGCGACTGTTGGCGCACCCACAGGAACTTAAAGCACCCAAACACACTAAGGATATATACTCTCTTTTACCCTTGCAGGTTTATAATAACGATTTTTCGGTATTTTTGCACTACCCTTTTTGCTAAAAACGGGTAGGAATACTTAAAAATGAACGCAGATACGTAAAGATTTTATTTCTTTAACCGTACAGAAAGGGAATATATGATTAAAAGAATTTTAACTTCACTGCTTTCGTTGGCGATGACTGCTACTTGTCTTGCAGGCTGCAATGATGACACAAAGCCTGATGCTGATAATCCCGTTACACTCACTATGTGGCACGTATACGGAAGTCAGACGCAGTCACCTTTGAATGATACGATAGAAGAATTCAACAGCACGGTAGGAAAAGAAAACGGAGTTATAGTAAACGTTGTTTCGGTAACAAGCTCCTCTGCAATTGACAAGGCACTTTCCGCCTCGGCAAATAATGAGCCGGGCGCTGACAATTTGCCTGACCTTTTTACCGCATACCCGAGGGTTGCTGAAATTGTAGGCGAGGACAAGCTCCTTTGCTGGGACAAGTACTTTTCCGAAAAAGAGCTCTCCTCCTTCAAGGAAGAATTTATCTCAGAAGGATATTTCGGCGACAAGCTGCTTATGCTCCCTATTGCAAAATCCTCTGAGGCGTTATTCTTAAATAAGACGCTGTTTGACAGGTTCAGTGCCGATACGGACGTTACGGAAGAGTCGCTCAAGACCTTTGAAGGTTTTTTTGAAACGGCTAATGTCTATTACGACTGGTCGGGTGGACAAAGCTTTACTCAGATTAACGATTTTTACAACTACACATACATTGGTATGAAGGCACACGGCGGTGAATTTATCAAAAACGGCAAGCTCAATCTCGATGACGAAGCCTTTGAAAAGGTATGGTATCCACTGAGCCGTGCGGCAATTTACGGCGGAATATGTCTTGACGACGGATATGCTGCTTCACGCTGGAAAACTGTTGAGATAATCTCAAACATCGGTTCAACTGCCGATATTCTTTATCAGCCTGAGATGGTATTCTACCCTGACAACACAACCGAGAGCATAACTTCAGTTTCATTGCCGTATCCGACTTTTTCAGGGCAGAAGCCGATGGCGGTACACCGTGGCGGAGGACTGTTTGCAATAAAAAGTGACGACGAGAGAAAGAACTACGCCGCATACATTTTTGCAAAATGGCTTACTGAAAAGGAAAACAACGTGGACTTTGTTGTGCGTGCAGGATATCTTCCTGTAACGGGCGATGCTTTTTCCTCACTTATATCAGACACCGGCATTGCAGGCAAGGAGAGCTATCGCAATTTATACGATATGCTCGGCGGTATGGTCACAAGCTATGAGCTTCACGCACTGCCGCTATATCCAAACGCTTCAGACACACAGAGCCGATTTGAACAGAATGTAAAACTTATACTGAAATCTGCACACAACCAGTTTGTTGAACGCACAGCAAACGGAGAAGACAAGGATACAGTCCTCAGTGAGCTTATGGACTCTTCCCTTTCAGAAATAAAAAAGCTTTCTGAAAAGGATATGTGAGGAATGTGCTATGAAAATACTGAAATGTTTTGACACAGTAAGTCTTATAAAGCAGCTTAAGTCCGAAGGTGTATCGATGAGAAGAAGATTTGCCTTCTATGTTTTTTCTGTAATATGTCTGTTTCTTGCGGTCATCATTATCCTACTTAATCTGTTCGGCATTTTGAACCCTACTGACAGGCAGATTATGAATGACCTGGATGCACACCTTTATTCATTCTCTGAAGGAATTGAACGTGATTGTGACGAGCTTGCCGCTTGTGCAATATCTTTTTCTGCACAGCTTGAACAGTCGATTCAGGATTATCTTACCAAAAACAATCTTCGCTTTGATGAGCTAAAAAACAATCCCGAAGCACTTGATTCCCTGCAGGCAAGACTATACGATTCTGTTTATCTGAATATGCAGGTTGCCCCTGCGAGCGGTGCTTTCTACATTCTTAACACCACAGCAAACAGCAACAGCGAAGAAATGCTTTACAATGGCATTTATCTGAAATACATCAATCTCTACTCCGAAAACACTGTAAACAATGATTTTTCGATTTACAGGGGCTCATTTGCAACCGGAAAAAGCCAAGGAATAACCTTTCACAGCGGTTGGAAAAATGAAAGCAGTACGACATTCTTTGAAAACTGCGAGGAAATTTTCGGGGACGGTACACACTATGCTCTGAGCCCTGCTGTTGAGATTCCCGACACCTGGGAAAGGGCAAGATACATCTATGTCCCGATTCGTGATTTGAGCGACAACATCATCGGCGTTTGCGGATTTGAGATAACAGACCTGCTTTTCCAGCTTTCACATAAAACTGTAAACGGAAGATGGGGAAACGAAATCTTCGGTCTGCTTGATGAACATAACGGGAGCTACTCGGGGCAATTCAGCTCCGGTCATTACAACAATTCCGATACAGCACTGACGCTTAAATCAAAGAACAGCTCGAAAATATTTGACTTCGGAGATGAAAGCTGTATCGGCCTTGAAAAGAAAATGCATCTAGGCAACGGAGAATTCAGCGTCACCATAATGCTGCCTCAGGCACAGTACGATAGCTTTATTCGCAAGGGACAGGTACACATTATGCTGATTTTCCTGGTTGTCGCCTTGCTTGCGGCTGTCTGCTGTATTGTTATAAGCAAAAAATATGTGTCCCCTATTCTCAGAAAGATTGAAAGGGTTAAGTCCAAAGAGGACAGCGGCGAACAGCTTCACATCCGTGAGATAGACGACCTCTTCGACTTTCTCGAGCAAAAGGACAACAACTACGAGCGTCAGCTTGAAAGTCTTGAGAATGAAAAGAGGTTTGCTGAAGAAGAGGCACGCAAAGCAAAGGAAGAATATGAAAAGGCATCTAAGAAATACGAGCTTGCAAAGAGTGAAATCGACAGCCTTGCGCAAAAGCACCGAGATGAGATTGTTCCTGAGGAATACAATTTCTTTGTTGAAAACCTCGGTACACTTACTCCTGCTGAGTACAGGATATACGAGCTGTATCTTTCGGGAATGACTGCAAAGCAGATTGCCGAAGCTCTGCATCTCTCAGAGAACACCATAAAGTATCACAACAAGAACATTTACAGCAAGCTGGGTATTTCCTCACGCAAACAGCTTCTGCGTTTTGCCGCACTCAAGCAACACACCGACGGCAAAGAGGACTGGACTTAAAAAGGTTATATTTTCGGATACAAAAAGGCCGACCACTTTTGTGGCCGGTCTTTTCTTCGTATCATATTCAGTTTGACAATCCGTGGCTTACTCGCCCTTAACGTCAGAGACAACAGGTTTTCCGTCTTTGTCAAGCAACACCGTCAGTCCTCCAGCGTTTCCTTTATGACAAAACAGATAGTTTACCCCGGTTTCTTTATCCACTAAGATTTGAACCTCCTGGATTTTTCCCTGAGAATAAACCTTTTCGAATCTTTCATTTTCAGCCATTTTCATTTCCCCCTATAATGTTTATCAAACACATGGTTTATTGCATTATACCACATTCCTGTGTAGGTGTCAATAAATGAAGGTGTAATACTGATATATTCTTCAATTGGCTGTAACTTAAGGCTGTAAGCCATTGGGTTTAGAGTCTTCAAGTCTTGTTGTGTAATGAATAAGCGACGTCAGATTATACGTTTTTAAACCATACAAGGTACGAGTCGTTATCTGTAATGAACTCAGCACTGCAATCAGCGCCGTATTCATCCTCGCCGTTTACAAGAACGTCGTCGTCTTCCAGAAGCTCCTCATACAGATTGAAATCATTTGACTGAGCTATGATATGTACGATTTCCATTTCGACAAGCTCTTCATCGAGATGTGAATACATATACGCCTTGTTACCGACGCTGCAGTTACCCTCGTCGATATAATAATCAATCTGACACATTGTGTCCTCATCGTATGATGATACAGCCCAGTTTTCCTCTAAAAATTCTCTTGTCATTGTTTTTTCCTCCTGTTGTAAATGTATTTATTGTATATTAAGACTGCCTCGCCTTATTCTTCTTCACATGTTACGCTTAAATCAGCAGAAACAAAACCTGTATTTGGCTTAACCTCAAAAGGTTTGTCAGATTTTTTGCAGGAATCACAAAGCGGCACGATATACCCTTCAGGATAATTTTCGCTTACGATATGACCGCCTACTGTTGCGCTGTTTGTACATCCTTTAGCAGAGCAATCCTGTTCATCAATCGGCATGCCTATAAAGTTTTCCCAATGTTCTTCCCGTGAACCGCATTGACAGAAGCGCTTGCCTGTTACCTTTTTGCTTGTCCACATTTCCTGGTATAAATTCATCATGATTTTTTCCTCCTAAAATATAAATAAATATCAATCAGATATCATACGACGGTATTTTTTAATCTCATATTCCAGTATGTTTGCTTCATTTACTATTTTCAGCTTGGGTTTAAGCTTCTCATCGTCACCAATCAGGTCAGACAAAGAAAGTTCATCATCAAAGTCTTGTTCCCATTCTTCATCGTCGTATTCTTCGTTTTCATATTCTTCGCTCAATTCGTCATTAACAATCATCCAGAACACCGTCAGGTCACAGCATGATTTCTGCACCTCTGAAAGAAGACTTATAAGGTCTTCGTCGATAGCTTTGGAATCTCTGTCCCTTGCATAAATATCAGAAAGCTCGTTAAATCTGTTTCTGTATTCATCAATCTGTGCCATATCTACACTGAGCTCAATATCTTCAACAAAATCCCTTGCGATTTCTTTAAGCCTGTTATTGTCCATTTTCGTTTCCTCCTGTTATAAATGTTTTTATTTGTCGGTTTAATCCCACCAGAGATTCCATATCCTTGAGTTCTGAAGCTCAAGTGCCAAAGCGCTGTAGGTTTCACAGCCCTGCTCTACGATATCATAGCAGTATGTACCGATTTCATTTGCAAGCTTTTCAAGGTCTTCCACAGGCTTTTCTACCGCATAGTCAATAGTGTCATAAGAGAGTGCGGCAGGATATGCACCATACTGCTCGTACAAATACTTTGATACAGCCATGTGTTCTGTAACCTTGGGACAAGCATTCCAGCCGCCGTAAGGCAGGTATGCCCAGATACGCCACGGCTCGGTAACAGGAACTTTCACGAGGTAGCCGCCTTTTGTGAAGTGCTCCTCTGCCTCATATTCTTCGCCGTCTAAATCCACATCGTCGTCCCATTCGCCATCAATATGGTTCTTTTCAAGATAAGCCTTGCCGTCTTCGACAGGCATCGCTAACATCTTTTCGTGGTATTCCTCTACGATTTTCCGAATCTTGGAGATAGAGCTCTCGCCATCGCATTTCAGAAGTGCTTCAAGCTGTTCAAAGAATATATCGTCCGTGTCAACGAGAACGGGAATAAAGCCCTCTTTCTTGCCCTTCTCTCGATACTTGAAATAGTTTTCGACCGAACTGCCGAACTCACATTCACAGCCTGTGAGAACCTGCAGCTTTTCTATTTCCGAAAGCTCATTGAAATTATCGTGTGTAAACGTCTTTTTGCCATTCCATACAGGCATATTCTCATCGGGCAGGCTTTCATTTTTCTTATCAGACACCGAATCAGCCTCTGTGCTAACCTGAGCAGGCTCAACAGGCTCTCGTCTTGTTATGACAAGCGACTTACGCCTATCAAAGCTGTCTTTTGTTATTTTTACATTTGCAGGCAGGCTGACAGATTTTAAGGATTTACAGCAGGTAAACGCAATCTCATCAATTACGGTTACCGAATCCGGAATATATACCTCTTTTAAGAATTCACATTGATTAAACGCTCCATAGTCTATGCAAGTAACCGTATCAGGTATCGTCACAGATTCTATACAGCGTTTACCCCAGAAACTTTCTGCAAATATTTCATTCACCCAATATGTATTTCCGTTAATTTCAACACTGGAAGGTATCTCCAGATGCAGCTTTCCTTCCGTTACCTTTTCAATGCCTCCGACGGCACAGGTTTTTGGGGATTTAATCAAAAATTCCATAGTGTATCCCGGATATACTACACATTCACTATGAAATAAATTAAATTTATTTTCTTTTTCAAACTCAGCAAGTTCTTCATTGGTCATCATTTCATTTTCCTTTGTCATTGTTTTTTCCTCCTATTGTATTTAGTACTCGTTCTCATAAATTCGCAGCTCGTTCCCCTTATCGCAGAAAATAAACACATATACCTTTTCATCTGATACAATGGGTGCGTCCACATGATATCCTGTTGCTGCCAACGCAAAGTCTTTTATGACCTCTTTGGTATCCAAATCTACCACACCGAGGGAGCAACCCACTTCTTTATTTTGATTCACATAAAATAACTT
>JAGBFD010000039.1 GCA_017936645.1 Clostridia bacterium | reverse complement strand
TACTTTGTCCAGCCGGGCTCCAGTATCATAAGACCTTTAAGAAAATAGTCCTCACACTCACCTACGGACACGGTGATTTCCGTTTTTGATACAACACATTCCTCACTGCAGAAAACTGCAACAAAGCGTCTGAGAACTGCGGAGTAAACTGTTTTTTCCTCCTCTGAAAGCTTAGCTACATCGGGGAATTTATAAGTAGGAGTAAGAGCGGAGTGGGATTCAATCTTACTGTCATCAAATATGGTTTTCTTGTCCTTGAATTCAACGGGATAGCCCTTGCCCTTTACAATATTTACAATCTTCTTTATCTTGTCCTTTTCAGCCGTTGCAAGATATTCGGAGTTGGTTCTCGGGTATGTAAGAAAGCCTTCCTCGTAGAGCTTTTGCACTATGCGAAGGGAGGTATCCATAGGCATTTTATATTTTTTGCCGAGGAAATTCTGAAGCTTTGAAAGTGAATAAAGCTTTCCGGGATTAAGCTTATCCTTTTTTGTCTTTTTTGCGGTAACAATTGCTTCCTGAGCGTTTAATTTATCGCAGGCACGTTGTGCAAGAGCCGCCTTTTCCTTGGGGAATTTATGCTTTGAAACCAGCTCTACCGTTTCACCGTTGGTTTCACAGGAGCTTACAAGTGCAAAATATTTGTCGGGGACAAAATTCCTTATTGCCATATCCCTGTCGTAAATTGCCTTAACAACAGGCACAATAACTCTGCCCACTCTCAGGAGCACTCCCGTGCGAAGTGTAGCATATCTTGTAAGATTCACACCGTAGAGCCAGTCAATATACGTGCGTGCAAAGCCCTCGTTTGCAAGAAGGTCGTATTCCTCTTCATTTTTCATTTCAGTAAGTGCCTGAGCTACTGTTTCGGGAGTCTGGTCGGGAAGCCACAGACGGAGAAAGGGCTTTTCCTTCTCCAATGCATTCATAACACAGAGCCTTACTATAATTTCACCCTCGCGGTCTGCGTCTCCTGCGTTTACTATTGCTTCAACATCATCACGGTTACAGAGTTTCTTAATAAGCTCAAACTGACGTACAACACCGGCATCGGGCTTTTTATCCTCCCCGTTTTTGAGTTTGAAACGAAAGGCTTCGGGAAAGCAGGGGATGTTCTCCATACTCCATCTGCCGCTTGTTGTCGCACCCGTATAGTCTTCGATATCGCAAAGGGAAAACAAATGACCGAATGCCCAGGTAACAATATACCCGAGCCCCTCGAAATATCCGTTATTCTTTTTCATCTGCCCTATTCCTGCAACGATGTTACGTGCAAGAGAAGGCTTTTCCGCAATTATAAGTTTCATATAACATCTCCCGTGGAGTATATTCTACTACTTTCAGGGTCAAAAGTAAAGCATCAGTTAATAAGATCCTGCCACAGAGAATCGTCCTTGCCTGCATATATTTCGGGAATCTGCCCTATGATTACGGTTTCCGATACGGGTATGCTCGTAAAGACCTGACTTGAAAGGGTGTTGCCCACAGAAAGCACGTAGACGTCCGTTTTTATATCAAGCATAACCTTGTGTACGGTCTGATTGATTCCCGTATACTCAAAAGAATTTCTCACTTCAATGGAGCAGGCGCAGGATATATGCACATTCAGGGTGATTTTAGGGCCTCTTCCCGTAAGAAGAGAGCTTCCCGTAAGCGTGCCGAGAGCAATATTTATTTTGCTTTCTTCAATCTCACCTATTGCCTTTGTAATGTGAACGCTTATAAGTGATTTCAGGCGGTTCATCCCGACGCTGTTGACGGAAAGTGCAGAAATCCTGCCGTTTTCATCATATTCTTCAACGATAAGCCCCGCAAAATCGTTTTTATTATCAGAGAGCATTTCGGCAACGGTATCGTTGATTATTACGGTAGCAAGGTTCTGTGCCCGTGAAAGGGCTAAGGTGTTTACAATAGGGGTCATTCTTGTATCAGCCAGAAAGTACACGGCTATAATAAGCACCGCCATAACAAAAAGCTTTATAAGTGCCGCAGTCTTACTCTTGTTTCTTCGCAAAAAAATCACCTCTTTTCAGTATATGACGAAACTAATTTAAGGTTGATTTTTATTTGCTGTCCGTGTAATATATAAATAAGCTTATAAAGGAGGCTTAATTATGAGTAAGTCCTTAAAAACCGTACTTAAAGAAAAAAATCTCTGTCCCGTGTGCCACATAAAAAAGGCAATGGCTTCGACTAAAATTCACGTGGACGGCGCCGACCGCTTCAATAACGGCACGGCACTCACTCCCCCTATGGGATGGGCAAGCTGGAATGCCTTCCGAAATAACATAAATGAGGATATCATAAAGGAAATGGCTGCAGCTATGAAAGCAGCACACCTTGATGAATTAGGCTATATTTACGTAAACGTTGACGACTGCTGGATGTCATCCGTAAGAGACGAAAACGGCAGACTTCAGGGAGACCTGGGCACCTTCCCCTCAGGCATAAAGGCTCTTGTTGAAGCCGTTAATTCCTACGGACTTAAAATGGGAATTTATACTTCAAACGGCACTTTTACCTGCGAGGACCTGCCTTCAAGCCTTTATCACGAAAGAACGGATGCCGAGACCTTTGCAGAATGGGGTGTGGAATACTTCAAGTATGACTTCTGCCACAATGAGCCCATTCCGACCGGGGCACCCGAAATTGAAAAGGTGCTTATTTCACGTAAGGGCGAAAAGGAATTTATCACGCTTCTTGCAGAGGATGCAGAGCTTCGCGGCGATGCAATGCTTCTGCACGATGAAAAGATTATGCATTCAAAGTACATTGCCGGACTTTCAAACGGTGCCGGCTGTGCAATTTTCTATGACATTGACTCTCCCGAGGACGGCGAATTCATCCTCACTCTCGGCATACGCAAGGCAGTTAAGAAGGATCAGTACTGCGAGATTATCGTAAACGGCAAAGAAACCTATTCCCTGAGAATTCCCGGTGCGAAGGGATTACCCCGTGCCGGCAGAAATCAGACAACGGTTTTCCTTAAAAAAGGAAAAAATACACTTCTTATTCATAATCCCATAGCTTCCCGTATGGATTCAGCCGCAAGACAGTATCAGAATATGGGCAAGGAGCTTATGCGTGCTACAAAGAAGGTCTCGCAGGAAACAGGCAAGCCCGAAAAGCCCATCTGCTTCTCCATCTGTGAATGGGGCTGGAACAGACCCTGGAAGTGGGGACACACAGCAGGCAACTTATGGAGAACAACTCCCGACATTATTCCTAAATGGCATTCGATTATAGGCATATATGAAGCAACTGTGCGCCTTTATGACTATGCAGGTCCCGGCAACTGGAATGACCCCGATATGCTTGAGGTGGGAAACGGTGACCTGACTGACAATGAAAACATCGCTCATTTCTCACTTTGGTGTATGCTTGCCGCTCCCCTTATTCTCGGCAACGACATAAGAAAATTCTTGAAGGAAGACGGCACGGTAGATTTTAATAACAAGGTGCTGAAAATCATATCCAACAAAAAGGCTATTGCAATAAATCAGGATAAACTGGGTATTCAATGCAGACGTGTAAAGACAAACGGTCTTACGGATGTCCTTGTAAAGCCTCTCGAAAACAGGGAAATTGCAGTCTGTCTTCTTAACAAAACAAATTCACCCAAGGATATTTCATTTAATATCAAAGACCTTACAAGGCTTAATTTTGTAAATCTTCCCGAATCAGACCGCTATGCAGTATGCGATATATGGGACAACACAACATTTGTAGCAGGAAATGAAATTTCGCAGCAGGTAGGCGGTCATTCCGTCAAGCTTTATAAAATTCAGTCAATGGAGTAAAACTTATGGACAATCACGTAATAAAACTTTCAACTCCTGCCGATGATTGGGAGCACGCCTCCCCCATCGGCGGCGGCTCCTTCGGTGCAATGCTTTTCGGTAACACCGACACGGAGAAAATTTATCTTTGCGAGGAATCAATCTGGTCAGGCACCGAAAGAGACACAACAATAAAGGATTTCCCCGAAAGAGTAAAGACAATGCGTCAGATGTATCTTGACGGAAATATTACCGAGCTTGACCCCTGGGCAGAGGAAAATTTAGGAGAGGGCATAGAAAGAATTCAGTCCTATGAATACGCCGGTGTGATATCTCTTGACTTTGCCGATAAAACAAAGCCCTCCGAATACCACAGAAACCTTATCCTCGACAAGGGTATTTCGGAGATTACTTACAAAAAGGGCAGTAATGCAGTAATTCAGACAGCCTTCTGCTCATACCCCTATGAGCTTACGGTGATAAATCTTTCCTCTCAGGAAAAAACCGAGTTCGCATTAAGCTATGAAAGAGAATGTATTGAAAGTGTAACATTTCTCAATGACCTGCTTCTCGTAAGAGCAAAAACAGCCTGCGGCAACCACCGCTTTGCAGTAGGTATTAAAATTGAAACAGAAGGCGATATTGAGGAAAAGGACGGAAAAATTACAGTTTCAGGCTCAGACAACACCACAATTTATATTTCAATTGCGACCGAATTCAAATTCGGCAACCGTTTTGAAGAGGTATGCCTCGACCTTCTGTCAGAAGCAGAATATGAAGAAATCAAGGAAGGCCATATCGAGGATTTCTCAGAGCTTTTCTGCAGAAGTGACATTCAGCTGAAGTCAAACAAGGACGTTGAAAGAATGACCACGGACAGACGTCTTGACAGAATAAAGGAAAGCAAAAATGCCGAGGATGACGGTCTTTATGCACTTTATTTTGCTTTCGGCAAATACCTTCTCATTTCCTCCTCCCGTGAAGACACCCTTCCTGCAAATCTACAGGGTGTGTGGGTCGAAAAAATGGAGAATCCGTGGAATTCAGACTATCATACAAACATTAATCTGCAGATGAATTACTGGCTTCCCGAGGTTGCAAATATCTCCGAATGCCACCTGCCTCTTTTCGAGTATATGAACAAATATCTTCTGGAATCGGGCAAAAAGACTGCAAGGGAAAACTATAACTGCCGCGGTACGGTTCTTCATCATTTAAGCGATATTTACGGCTTTACGACACCTGCTGACGGAATCTGGGGCGTATGGCCCATGGGCGGAGCGTGGCTCAGCTTTCATTTGTGGGAGCACTTCCTTTACACAAATGATATTGAATTTTTAAAGGAAACCGCCTACGAATATCTTCACGAATGTGCCCTTTTCTTTATGGATTTCCTTTTTGAGGATGAAAACGGTTATCTTATTTCGGGTCCCTCTATGTCCCCCGAAAACGAGTACTTCCCAATAGAGGGAAACGAGGAAATCACCGCAACAATTGCCTTCTCCCCTACGATGGATATTGAAATTATCGGCGGTACCCTTCGCAATTACATTGATGCAGAGAAAATTCTCGGCATAAACGAAGAAGACAGAAAGCAGGCAGAAGAAACACTTAAAAGACTTCCTCCCTTACAGGTAGGAAAAAACGGCTGTCTTCAGGAATGGCTTCAGGATTACGGCGAGCCTGAGCCCGGTCACAGACACATTTCCCACGCTTTCGCTCTTTATCCCGATAATATGATTACCGAGGCTACTCCCGAATTTTTTGAAGCAATAAAAAATACCCTTCACAGAAGACTTTCCTTCGGCGGAGGACATACGGGTTGGTCAAGAGCGTGGCTTATAAACCTTTTCGCCCGTCTCAAGGACGGCAAAAATACTTACGAGCATTTAAGAAAGCTTCTTACAAAATCCACCCACTCAAATCTATTTGATATCCATCCGCCCTTCCAGATTGACGGAAACTTCGGCGGTGCTGCAGGTATTGCAGAATCTCTTCTTCAGTCCCACGAGGGCTTCATTTCCGTGCTTCCCGCCGTAAAAGAGGGACTTACGGGCTCATTCCGAGGACTTAAAGCAAGAGGAAATGTTACTGTTTCCGCTGATTTTACGGACAGCAAAGTTACTGAAGTCACCCTTTCTGCTCCCGAAAATATGACGGTAGCGGTAAAAATCAACGGCGAGATGTACTCCGTAGATTTACTTAAAAACAAAGAAGCAGTTATTACTCTCTGATAAAAAAACAGGTATAAGACAAGAATTCGAGTCTTATACCTGTGATTTTTTTATTATTCTTCTGTTTCTTCGTCCTCTTCGGGCTCTTCAAGAATTACATCCTGATTGGTGAAGAACTTGATTTTATTAAGAGGCACACCGAGTGTCTTTTCGCAGGCACCGCTCATAAGAGGCATCATTCTTGATTCAACAACAGTATTGATTGCAGCAAAATCAAGAAGAATCTGAAGCTGTGCCTTAAAGAAGTCCTCGTCCTTATCTGCGAAAAATGAATCGTCAACATCTTCTACAGTAACACCTGTAAGGGACATATCCTGATTGTAAAGCTTTCTGTACTTGTCGAAGCACTTCTGCATAAGCTCAAGCATCTGCTCCTTATTGCCTGCTTTGAGAGCATTATTAAGGGATGTTGTCTTCATCTGAAGCTTGAAGGAAAGCTTGCAGGTCTTGACAATTGCAAGAGCTAATTTTGCAAGGTCGGGATTGATTTTTTCGGGGATAAAGATTTCCCCGTCTTTTTTGTAAAAATAAGCCATTTTTATATCTCCTGAAAATTAATATATACTTTTGCCGTTTGCACGGTTTTTACCGAAAATAAGTGTATCCTCAAAGGGTACCGCATAGATTGCATTTTCTTTTGTAAGAGGAACCAAAAAGCTGTTCTCATACTCAATCATAAACTGAGGATAATCGGAATAATCCCATATTGTAATCTGTTCCTCTGAATAGATTATAAGGTCAACAAGGTCTCCCCAGAAGCGGCTTGCTGCGTCGTGCCTGAGATTCTTGGCGAACCAGGTAATATCGGGGTACAGACAGGTAGAAGCGTCAATCTGAAGGTCAGCGGAAACGTGATTTCTGCCGCATTCACATTCCTTAGCCTGAACGTAATCAAATCCCAAAATACCGTCAACCTCTGCACAGGTAGCACCGAAGGATTCGTCTGCAGTACAGACTGAAGAGTCAGTCATAATGTCGTTAACCATGGTAAAGGGAGCTATGGGATAGCCGTACTCTGCGAAAATACCCACGTTCTTCCCCTCTGCCATAAGAGTATCAATAATATTTCCCATATTGGGCTGAACCTCATTATGGAAGTAGCGGTTCTTTTGGAGAAGCCCGGCATACTTTTCCTGAAGCTCGGGAGCAGCAAAAAGGAATTCCTCTGCATCCTTATATCTTTCGGGGCTCATCATAGCAAAAAAGCCGGGAATTCCGCCGAAGGTTTCGAGAAGATAGGGGTCAACAACTGAATCAAATTCTGCTTCAATATAATCATTCACAATACCGGCAAGGCCGTCAAATAAACCTACGGCATAAAGCATTTCAAGCATATAGTAAATACCGAGTGTTGCAAAGCTGTCACCGAGGAGTGATTTTACAAAGCGGAGAAGGGAAAGTCCCTCAAGCTTTATATTGCCCGAAACGGGGTCTGCACAGGCTGTAACACCGTTCATCGCACCGCACATAAACACAACGGCATAAACGTCATCACGTACCTCTGGGTCCGTTTCCGTGTAGTAATATTCATAAAGGTAAGTCATAACAACACAGTTACCCTGCGAAAAGGCAGTAATTGCAACCTGCTCGCTGCCTGTTACCTTCTTTACTCTTTCAATAAAATCACGAAGCTCCCCTGAAAGGGTATGCATATCCTTTCGCCAGTCAAAACGGAAGGTGAAGGAATTCCTGTAGCTGTAAACGGGGGCTTCTGTTTCCTCTCCGGGCACTTCAGGAGCTTCGGGAGCAATGGGTTCAAGATTTTCGTCAAGACCGAGACTGTTATCGTCCTTAATGCCCGTGCCTTCCTTCATTGTGCCGTCGGGATTACAGCCGAGTCCGTCAAAGGCTTCAAGCACGAAGGGACCGAGATTTTCCGACACAAGGCCAAAATTTCTGAACACAAGTCCTGCAAGAAACCCCGGAAGATACTTAAAAAGCGCCGGGACAAGACGATCGGGAGAAGGACCGAAAACCGTTGTATCATCACTTTCGTCCTCTGTATGAAGGTTTCTGTATATGGTAACACCGAAGCCGGGTACCTCAACAACAGGGATACTTCCCATATCAAGCTTTTTAATATCCTCTGCAGATTCTGCAAAAATGATATCGTCTCTGGAAACAGCATCATCAGCAGATACGGAAAATGCCGTCATACCGAAAAGCATTGAAATACAAAGCATTACGGAAATAAGTCTTTTCATAATCTTACCCCTTTTATTTGTATATAGAGTATTTTACCTTCTGAGGTAAGTTTTGTCAACCTCAAATGCTTTTGTTAAACAAGTCTTAAGATTGACTTTAGCTGAACTTTATGATATATTTTCGGGTATATTGTAAAAAACAGGAGAAAGAAAATGAAAAAATCAATTTCAGCAGTTTTACTCACAATTGTACTTATAATTTCCTTAATAACCCCTGTCCTTGCAGCGTTAAAGGGCGATATTGACGGGACTCCCGGTATTTCGGCATCTGATGCCCGGCTGGTTCTCAGAGCAGCTGTAGGTCTTGAGGTTTTAACCGCTTCACAGCTTGTTGCGGCTGACGCAGACGGTGATACCGTAGTTTCAGCATCCGATGCAAGACTCATTCTCCGTGCATCAGTCGGACTTGAAAATTTAGGTGAAATTCCGGAAGCCCACGTTCACGAATACAAATTTAAAGAAATAACCCGTGAGCCTACCTGCTCAAACAGCGGAAGAAAGTTACTTGTGTGCTCCTGCGGCAAGGAAACCTTCGAAACCATAGAGGCTCTGGGGCACGATTTCGGGCTTTCCGGGGAAGAGGCTCCCACCTGTATGAAGAAGGGAAAGAGCGTTTTTACCTGCTCACGCTGTTCTTACTCAAAAACCGAATATACCGATAAGCTTGACCACGATTTTCAGCTTGATGAGGCAAAGCCCGCAGGCTGTGAAACAAAGGGACACAATCTTTATAAATGCTCAATGTGCGGCAGAATCAAGAACGAACCCCTTGAGCCTATCGGCCACAGCTACAGCAAAACAACAGGTCTTTGCGAAAACTGCGGTCTTTCAGATCCCACCTTCTATGAGGAAATACCCCTCGGAGAAAAATGGATTGTAGCCGATAACTGGGAGATTTCAATTGAAAGCGTAATAAATCATCCTCTTCACAGCACGGGAATCAACGAATCAAAGGGCTACACAGATGAGCAATGCGTTCTTATTACCTATAAGGTCAAGAACATTGGCTACAAGCCCCATCTTGCAAATGCAACCGGTCTTATTATCACTCCTCTTGATTTCAAGGTATATGACGAAACCGGCGAGCAGGCAGACAACTACGTATGCAACCACACAAAGTATGCACAGGTTGAAATAAAGGGCTTGACGGCCACCGGTGTTGTTCCCGTTGTGCTCAGAAATGACAGCGACACTATCACATTCGTCATAAGCGAATACGATTCAGACGGTGTAATAAGAAGAGCTTTCTTTACTGCAAACATTACCGAATAACAAAAAAAAACGTATCGGCTGAGACGGCTGATACGGTTTTTTGATTTTGTGTTGATTTAGGAGCTTTTTTGCTTTATTATAATAATGAAAACATATATGGGAGAGAAATAAAAATGGAAAGTGCAATTATTTCAAAAATCTTAGCATTTCTTTTAAGCATTTTCGTGGCAATAGGCAATTATTTCGGTTTCAATGAACAGCCCGAGGAGCCCGGAGAAATAAAGAATGTTATCTATCTTATCGGTGACGGAATGGGCTTTAACCACCTTGAAAAAACCAAGGCTGAAAGCGGTATCTCTCTTACAATGGACAGATTTGAAATCAGGGGAAGCTCGCAAACCGCTTCTTTAACGAATGAGGTTACTGACAGCGCGGCAGGCGGAACGGCACTTGCAACCGGTGTAAGAACCGGCAACGGCAGAATCGCTGTTTATAACGATGATCCCAATTCTGTATACTCTTTTCCTAAAAGCCTTACGGAGCTTTGTATGGAAAGGGGTATGCTTACCGGTGTTATTACAACAGATTCAACTGCAGGTGCGACCCCCGCATCCTTTTCGGCACATACAGCAAGCCGCGAAATGTCCTGGGATATTTCGGCAGACCAGCTCACATCGGGAATTGACCTTATTTGGGGTACCGCAGCGTCGGAAATAACACTCAGCAATACAGAAGCAAACGGCTACCGGTACATTTCTACCTTTGATGAAATGATGGCTCTGCCGGAAGGAAGCAGAAGCTTCGGTCAGTTCACAAGCTCCTTATGGACAATAAAACCTTCATCTGAAAACACACCTAACCTTGAGCAGATGGCTGTCAAGGCAGTTGATATTCTTGACGATACGGATGAAGGCTTCTTCCTTATGATTGAAGGCGCTCATATAGATAAGCATTCTCACAATAATGATTCCGATAAAATGGCGGAAGCTCTTGAGGAATTCGACAGAACCGTAAAGGCAATGCTGAGCTTTGCAAAAGAAGACGGCGAAACTCTTGTTGTTATCACGGCAGACCACGAAACAGGCGGTATCACCTTTGAAAACGGCAGTTACGTATTCACAAGCGGCAGTCACAGCGCAGCAGATGTTCCTCTTCTTGTTTACGGCTCCGACGAGCTTATAAAAAACGCTGAAGTCATTAAAAACTGCGAAATTCCCGTAAGAATCGCCCGTATTCTTGATTTTGACGAAAAGCAATTCCCCGTAAGCGTAAAGAAATAAAATACTGCAAAAAAACTGTATCGGTCAGAGGACTGATACAGTTTTCTTATTTGGAGGATTATGTGAATTTTTTCTTGATTGCTTTGTGGTAGTATTATTCAAGAATTTTTAGCCTCTTTCACAAGTCTGTCAATATCTGCAAAGGCATTTTCAATGGCTTCTGTGTGATAAAGCTCATACAAAGCATAAATTTTTTTTGTAATTTCCAATTTGTCCCATTCCTTCAGGATTTCACCTGAGGTGGTTTCCTTATATTCAGCATATCTTTCAGTAAGATACATAAAAAAAGTCATTTCACGACTCAAGAAATATCACCTCGTAAATAAAGTGAGTTTCTGGGATTTCCTGTAATTCTTTCAGCTTCCCACATATCAAATATGGCAGGAGCCCCGAAGTCCCACATTTCATATCTTTTATCAGAAAGCATAATATGAATTTCAGATAATGCAAATGCCTTGAAAGCCTCAAAAGGACTGAATCCGTATTTTTTACATATAAGCTCTACAACAGCTTTGTTGTAATAATCCATTATTACAGATGGAGTTCTTGTCATAATGTGATCACCTCTTTTAATTTCAATGCAGCCACTGCCCTTTCGGTCTTCATTACATACTGATCTTTAAGCTTCTGAATAAGAAGGCGTCTTATAGCTTCTTCCTCATTATAATCTCCCGCAATATACATATTTATTACAGGCATAGTGTTATCATTCGCAACAGGACCTGCAATTACGTCATAGTCATTTACATCATTTGTATTAGTTCTGTGAGATGCTACGAACTTAAGCCAATCGGCATCAGGAGCACAGAACTTAAGAGTTTTTAATAAAGCAACTTCTTCATCAAAATAAAATACTGTAACGGTGGGAGTTCCTTCGCCACGGCGTAACACCATAAGCTTTGCCCATTTTGCAGCCTGTTCGAAATCTGAGGTAAGATAAAAACCGCATCCGAAATCCAATGCACGGTTACTCTCAATTATTTTAGGTACCTTAACTGCAACATTACTACCGTGATATAAAAGCATTTTTGTCACACCATTTCTTTCAGTTTATTTCAGTATAACATCTTTTATAATAGTTTTCAAGATATGAAAAAAGAAGGCAGATTTCTCCGTCTCAGAATGCTTACTAAGTCCATTCTAAATAGAAATGGGGGGCAGCAGTCTAAAGGACACAGATTTTACTCTGTGTCCTTTCGTAATATTGGAGGATTTATGTGAATTTTTTCTTGATTGCTTTGTGGTAGTGTGCGTAGGTGCAGGAGGGGGCTTTTGAAAGAGTCGCACTTTCGGTTACGTCTGCAATAAAGAGCTGATGTGAGCCGAGGTTCATAGAACCTTTTACCTCACAGCTGAAGAATGCGTTGGTATTTTCGGTAATGTAATAAAGTCCGTTGTGACTTCTCGAGGTAGCTTCGAAGTCCTCAAACTTATTGACATCCCGACCGGAACGCATACCGAAATGCTGTACTGTTTCAAAGGGTAAATCCTCTGTCAGCACACTTAAATTGAACTTTCCTGTCTTTTCAATGATTTCTCTTGTGAGATTTCCGGCTTGACAGGAAATTGCAATTTTTGTGGGGTCGTTTGCAACCTGGAAGGCGGTGTTTATGATACAGCCGTTGTCCCTTCCCTCTTCGTCTTTCGCAGTCAGGATAAAAAGCCCGTAGCTCAGATTAAACAGAGCCGTGGGGTCCTGCTGCGGGTTCCTTCAGCCCTTGAAATAACGGTTAAGAAGTCCTTCAAATGCCTTGCCGTGTCTTGCTTCGTCTCTTGCCATTTCGTGAACTGTGTCGTGGATAGCATCAAGATTCAGCTTCTTTGCGAGGGCTGCAAGCTCAAACTTTCCGTTTGTTGCGCCGTATTCGCAGTCAACACGCCATGCAAGATTTTCCTTGGTTGTAGCCTTCATATTGGGCTCTAATGCTTCACCGAGAAGCTCAGCAAACTTTGCTGCGTGCTCTGCTTCTTCATAAGCTGCCTTTTCCCAGTAAAGACCGATTTCGGGATAGCCTTCACGGTGTGCAATTCTTGCCATACAAAGGTACATACCTACCTCTGAGCATTCGCCGTTGAAGTTAGCCATAAGCTGATCAAAAATATACTTCTTGTCTTCTGCGCTGATATCGGGGTTATTTGCAACCGTCTTTTCATATATACCGTATTCGTGCTCTGCAGCAAGCTTTACATCGCCCTGCTGCTCTTTGAACTTTTCTGCAGGAACCTTACATACGGGGCAATTTTCGGGAGGCGTATCTCCTTCGTGAACATAACCGCATACTGAGCAAACCCATTTCTTTGACATAATAATAACTCCTTTTTATATAGTATTTTGTTATTTCCTCTTGGAACAATTCTAATTATAATAGAATGATTCTAATTTGTCAATAGTTTTTTTCTAAATTTCAAAAAATTTTTATTTTGATGTTTAATTATCCTTCAATACGGAAAAAATACAGTTGAAAAGATAAACCGAATGAAGGAGCGAAATGAAAAATGACAGTAAAACGGGGCGACATATATTATGCGGATTTAAGTCCTGTTGTCGGAAGCGAGCAAGGCGGAATAAGACCTGTACTTATAGTCCAGAATGATGTGGGCAACAAATACTCCCCTACGGTGATTGCGGCTGCAATTACAAGCCAGAAATACAAAACACAGCTGCCTACTCACATAAGTGTAAACGGAGGCGGCTGCGGCTTACAAAAGGACTCAATCGTACTTCTGGAGCAGGTAAGAACAATTGACAAAACACGGCTCAAGGAGCGTATGGGTACACTTGATAATATGGAAATGGACAGAATAAATAAGGCTTTAAGCGTAAGCTTCGGTTTGCTGTAAAAAACAGTTTCCGGTTTAAGTAAAAATCCGACAGATTTCTCTGTCGGATAATTTTTTAAAACTTAGGCTGTGCGGCATAGAGAACCACTATACTGCGGTATATAAGGCTTGCTTCAAAATCAACATAACAGTAAGCCCCTGTCTTTTCATCGAACATATATCTTCTTTCCTGTACTCTTGCAAGACCTGAGGGATCATTGGGATCAATAAGGCTTCCCTCTGTGCAAAGGAATGTACCGTCATTGTAGACCTTGATAATCTGCGCGGTATGGTCAACGGTGGGATAACCGTTTTCATAAGTCTTTGTCTTGTTGCTTATGAAAAGCACATCTCCTATACGGGGAGTATAATTCTGAATATCCGCATCTGAATGCTCGTAAACCTTCTGTTCAATCATATCATCATAAAAATCATAGAGGAAATAAACGTCCGCAGCCTCGGGAGTTTTGATATAATAGTCAGAAAGAAGCGAGGGAACATAAAGAGGAAGCGAATCCACAACAAACTTATCAGACCAATCGAAGCCGAGAACATTTGTAAGGAGCTTCGCAAGAGAATCTCTTGAGAAGGTTCTGGGGGCAAGAAGGTCAACCTGAGCCTTTGTGTAACCCGTCTGTTCAAGTGCAGGACGGAAAACGTTGCTTATTGTGTGAAGACAGCACCATTTCTGCACATTTTTAAGAAGGAAGCTCAAAGGATTTGAGTTATCATAAATTGCCGGATAAGAGCCAAGCAAAGGATGTGCCGTAGCATAAAGGTTCTGATAAAAAAGCTTTTCTTTTTCCGAAGGAACGTGTACGGGTTTTTCGGGAACCTCCGGCTCTTCTTCAACAGAAAGGCCTACCGACAAACGGAGAATAATTCTTGCATCGGAAGCATCAACCGTGCCGTTTTCGTCATAATCGGCAAGTAATTTAAGCTCATCTGTAACCGCATCAAGCCCTACTGCCATACGAAGGGTAATTCGGGCATCGGAAGCCGTTATACCGCCGTCACCGTCCACATCACCTTTCTCAGCAGCAAAAACAGGAACAATAACTGCAAAAAGCATAGTTACTGCAAGAAGTAATGATAACATCTTTTTCATTTTTCTCTTCACCATCTCAATATATAATAATGATATAATATTTTAGCACATTCTTTTTATTTATGCAACAATTAAAGTCTTAATATCCGCAAACAATTTTACGGTATATTATGGCAAAATTATTAATAAAACTCTCCCTCACGGTGTTACGGGTATTATCAAACAAAACTGTGCGGAGCGTACTTACGAACACTCCGCACAGTTTTTTATTCGTTTGTAAGTATTTCTCCTACATTGTTAAATATGTATTTGGGTCTGTAGGGGAATTTGTCGATATCCTGAAGGGATGTTACACCGCTTAATACAAGAACGGTATCAACGTTTGATTCGATACCTGCTATTATGTCGGTATCCATTCTGTCGCCGACAAATGCGATATCACCGCTGTGACAGCCCAGCTTCTGAAGACCGTGGCGAAGCATAAGAGGATTGGGCTTTCCTATGAAATATGTTTTTTTGCCCGTGCAGATTTCTATGGGAGCTACAAGAGAGCCCGTTGCAGGCATAATTCCTCTTTCCGTAGGACCCGTTATGTCGGGATTTGTACCGATAAGCTTTGCGCCCTTTCTTACGAGGTCAATTGCCTTTTCGATTTTTTCAAAGTTGTAGCTTCGGGTTTCACCCACAACAACATAATCGGGGTTAACATCATTCATATATATCTTCTGGTCATAGAGAGCCTTGGAAAGTGCGCCCTCACCTATTACGTAAGCAGTACAGCCGGGCTTCTGAGCAGAAAGGAATGCCGCTGTTGCCATAGCACTTGTATAGAAATGATCGGGTGAAACGTCAAGGCCCATACGTCCCAGCTTCATACTGAGCTCGTGGGGAGTTTTTTCGGGACTGTTTGTGAGAAAAACGAACTTTTTGTCGTTTTCAATAAGCCAGGTAACAAATTCCTTTACACCGTCGAGAATTTTGTTGCCGTGATAAATAACACCGTCCATATCGCATATAAAGCCGTGTTTTTCCATAATCTCTTTCATAATATCTCCTCCGTTTCTGAATAAATATTAAAATAATATAAGCAAAAAGTCAAGCAAAACAACCTCTGCAAAAAATACAGAGGTTGATAATTAATGTTTTTTAGGCGAAGCCTCTCCGACTTCCGATCTCAGAGCTCCGAAATTACTTATGAGCGGATTTCGGCACCGAGTGTCTTTGTAAGCTTCTTGAGAGCAGACTTTGCAGCTGCTTCAATCTCTTCACCTGTAAGAGTCTTGTCACTTGAACCGATTACAAGACGGATGGTAACGGATTTTTTGCCCTGAGGAATCTGCTTGCCCTTGTATTCGTCAACAAAACGGACATCACGGATAAGGCTGTCGTCACTCTTCTTAGCCATTACAGCACCGTAGATTTCTTCCCACTTTGTCATTGAATCAACAAGGAAGGAAAGGTCATATTCATTCATGGGGAATTCGGGAATATGAACAAAGCGGTTTGTTCTTGACTTGAAGGGAACAAGCTCCTCTGTATCAATTTCAACAAGAACGGCGGAAACAACCTTTATACCGCAGTCTGTCTTTGCCTTATGGGAAAGAAGACCGAGGTCACCGATTTTCTTTTCGCCGAGGTAAATGTTGAGCCATACGGTTTCGTCTGCCCAGTAGGGCTTTTCAACCTTCTTAAAGGTGAATTCTTCCATATGAGTGTAACGGGGCATCATACCTATAACACCCTTTGCAGTTCTGAAAAGCTCTGTAACATTGTCGGGAGAGCCTGCAAATGCACAGCCCAAATGTCTTCTTTCGTAAGGAAGAGCTTCCTTTTCATCGTAGATACAGTTGAATTCAGAGCTTCTGAAGATTTTTGCCTCTTCAAAAATTGCAAATTCTGAGAAGTTACGCTCATTCTTCACAATAGCCTTACAGATGTTGGGAAGAAGTGTTGAACGTACATATTTTTCTGAGGGTGAGGGAGGAGTGGAAAGACAGAATACGTTGTCTGTATCGGGAAGAAGTGCGTTTACAAAAGTATCTGTCATCCAGGGATATGTGAAGATTTCCTGCATATTGCAGCGGAATGCAAGGTATTCCTTGATTTTTCTTACAAGATCAACATCAAGCTGATTTATAGCACCGTCGAAGGTGGTTGTAATTGATGTGGGCTGGAAGTTTTCGTAGCCGTACATACGGGCAACCTCTTCCATAATGTCTGCCTTAATGGAAACATCGCCTGTTGAACGCCAGGTGGGAACAACAATATGCATACCTGTTTCCGTGAAGGTTACCTCGTAACCCATACTGCCGAGCTTCTTCGAAACAACATCCTGAGGAATTCTCATACCGAGTCTCTTGTCGAGCCACTCAAATTCAACATCAATTTCCTTTTTTACAAGCTTATTGGGATAGCAGTCAGAGTATGCTGTTACCTTCATTTCGGGGTAAAGCTCCCTGAAGAGCTCCATTGAAAGAGAAACTGCCTGGTCGCATCTTTCGGGGTCAATAGCCTTTTCGTATCTTGCAGATGCTTCCGTTCTGTTATCGTAACGAAGAGCTGTTCTTCTTACACCGTGGGAATTGAAGTTTGCAACCTCAAGAATAACACTTTCGGTATCGGGAAGCACGGAATCCTTTGCTCCGCCCATAACACCGGCAAGAGCAACTGCGCCTTCCTTGTCTGCAATTACAAGGTCGTCGTTGCAAAGCTCTATATCCTTATCATTGAGAAGCTGAAGCTTTTCGGCATCCTTTGCACGTCTTACTTCAATATGGTCAATTATGTGGGTTGAATCGAAAACGTGAGTAGGCTGACCGACTGCAAGCATTACATAGTTTGTAATGTCAACAAGTGCATTGATGGGACGAAGTCCTACTCTCCATAAACGGCTCTGCATATAGAATGGAGAAGCCTTAACGGAGAGATTCTCAATTTTTGCACCGATGTAACGGGGACATCTTTCCTCATCAAGAATTCTTACATCGTAAGCCGTATCCGTTTCGGGAACGTACTTTTCAATAGGCTTTAAGGGAAGGTCGTAAAGAGCGGCAAGCTCTCTTGCGATACCGTAGTGACCCCAGAGGTCGGGACGGTTTGTCATAGACTTGTTGTCTATTTCAAGAATCATATCATCAAGACCGAGAGCATCTGCAAGATTGGTGCCGGGCTTTACATCGAGATATGAAATATCCATAATTGCGTGGTCATCATCTGTGGGGAAAAGGTCAGCGAGTCCTACCTCAACAGCGGCACATATCATACCGAAGGAGGCTACTCCTCTGAGCTTTGTGTTCTTGATTTCAACAGGCTCCCCTTCTCCGTGCCAACGTACCATTGCACCGGGACATGCTACAACAACCTTCATTCCTGCTTCAAGGTTAGAGCCGCCGCATACGATTTCCTTTATCTCCTCAGCGCCGATATCAACCTTGCATACACGAAGCTTGTCTGCATTGGGATGGGGAAGAACTTCTTCAATAACACCTGTAACAATGCCGTCAAACTGCTTTTTAAGGTCGTGAACACCTTCAACCTCAACGGTTGACATTGTAAGGTCAAATGCAAGCTGTGACATTGTAAGGTCACCGGGAAGCTCTACATAGTCTTTTATCCAGTTAAGTGATAACTTCATAATCCTTCTCCTCCTTATTTGAACTGTGTGAGGAATCTTAAATCGGTGCTGTGGAACATACGAACATCATCAACACCGTAACGCATCATAACAAGTCTGTCGAGACCGATATTTACATAGAAGCCTGTGTATTCATCGGGGTCAACACCTGCTGCACGAAGCACATTGGGATGGGGTGTGCCGCCGGGCATAATTTCAATCCAGCCTACGTGCTTGCAAACGCTGCAGCCCTTTCCTCCGCATACAAGACATCCCATATCAATTTCAAAGCCGGGCTCAACAAAGGGGAAGAAGCCTGCTCTCATTCTTACGGGAACGTCCTGTCCGAATACCTTGGAAAGAATGCTCTTTATCATAACCTTACCTGCCGTATAGGTAAAGTCCTTATCAACGATAAGAGCCTCATACTGGAAGAATGCACGCTCGTGACGTGCGTCTGTTGTTTCGTTTCTGTAAACACGTCCGGGATAAACGAAGCGGTAGGGAGGCTTGTGTGTCTGCATATAACGAACCGAGTCACCTGTAAGATGGGGACGAAGACAGAGCTTTTCGTTAGCCTCGCCCGAATCGTGTCCCTGGAGCCAATATGTATCCATACTCTCACGTGCGGGATGATTGGGAGGGAAATTAAGATTATCAAAAGCAAAATATTCGCTTGTGATTTCAGGCCCCGAGAAAACCTCAAAGCCCATTGAGCGGAAAGCATCATTAAGGTCATAGCACATCTGTGTTATGGGATGAAGACCGCCTATCTGAGGATTGATACCGGGTACGGTACAGTCAAAATCGGGAGAAATGGCAAAAGCCTTGTTCTTGATTTCCTCGCGTCTTGCATCAATAAGCTCACCGAGGGCATTTTTCACCTGGTTTACGCTCTTTCCCATTTCGGGACGCAGACTGACATCAAGCTTGGGAATTTCTTTCATAAGAACAGTTACGAGGCCTTCCTTGCCCAGGTACTTGCCCTTGACAACCTGAAGCTCGTTTTCGGAGGCAGCAGCATTGATTTCTGCGGTGCCTTCAAGAAGTAAAGCATCTAATTTTTCTTTCATTTTTTTATTCCTCGTTCCTTATTTAGGATTGAATGCATTAATAAACGAATTATATCATATATTATTTTTTATTGCAACAATAAGTTTATATATTTTAAGCAAAAAAGAGGCATACGCCGTACTGACGTATGCTCTCTCATATCAGTCATATAAGCCCTCGGCTATCATTTCTCCGATAGCGGCAACGACCTGTGGCTTATCCTCTTTATAGGTAACACCGTACCACTTATCTTCAGCAGGAAGCACAGCCACCTTCTTTGTGTCTGATTCAATAAGCTCGGTTACTATAAAGGGAAGATAATACTCCTTTTTAGGCTCGTTTATGTTCTCTTTAAGGAATTCCTTAAAGCCCTCTTCTATGTATGCAAAAACATCGGGACGGAATCCCCAGAGATTCATTGAAACAAGGGTATCGGGGGAAAGCTGTTCCCATGTTGCACCGTCATCCTCAGTAAACTGACAGTCCTTGTTTATCTTTGTTCTTTCGGTAACACTTGTAAGATAACCGTTTTCAGTTACGCACACACCTCTTGCAACGGTGCCGTTTTCGGTAAGTGTGTTCTTAAGACGAAATCCTGCCATACAGTAATTATCTTCAGTTTCAGTAAGATAGTCATAAACAGTCTTAAATGCGCTTTTGCCGTAGAAATCATCTGCATTTACAACTGCAAAGGGCTCGTTGACAACATCCTTACAGCAGAGAATTGCGTGGGCTGTGCCCCAGGGCTTTTCTCTTGTTTCGGGACAGACAAAACCCTCGGGAAGCTTATAAAGCTCCTGATAAACATATTCTACGTCAATTACTTTCTCGATGCGCTTGCCGACGATATTTATAAAATCTTCTGCTATTGCCTCTTTTATAACAAATACAATTTTATTAAACCCTGCTTTTTTTGCATCATAAACTGAAAAATCAAGAAGAACTCTGCCATCTTCGGCTATAGGCTCCATCTGTTTGAGACCGCCGAAACGGCTGCCCATACCTGCCGCCATAACTACAAGTGTTACATTTTTTGACATAATACTACCCTCTTTTATGTTGTTACTTACAGTATATTATATTGAACTCAAATAAGCAAGAACAAAATAAAACAAAGCATTAATAAAATGTTTGATTCAACTGCCGATTTCGGTTTTACAGTACAAGATTTGCGAAAAACGGGACGCGGATTTATGATAATAACAAAAAAACACAGAACCTTCACAAGAGTGCTTGCTCTGCGTCTGCAACAAAATGTAATTTACATCACGGCAAAGCCGTGCATATCATCAATTCCGCAGGAATTGCATATCATCAAAACGGAGTTTTGTATATCATCATTGCGAAAGTTTTTTGATGCACGCAAATGCGTGATGATATCCAGTCCTGACGGACTGATGAAATACAACAACGGCAATGCCGTTGCTGATGATATACCATCGCTTTCGCAATGGATAAAAAATAAGACAGCCAAAAGACCGTCTTATTTTTGGTGCGAGAGACGGGATGCGGATTTGTTTTGCAAATCCGTCATCCTCGGACGACCGCACACTTTGTGTGCAGTACCCGCCTCGGACTTCGTCGCTAAAAACAGTCCGCCGGACTGTTTTCTTAACGCTCCTCACCCTCTTAGGGTTCAAGCCCCGTCCTTATTCTGCAAATAAAAATACCTGAAGTCTGAAGACCTCAGGTATTTTTGGTGCGGGTGTTCATAAGGGATTTACTTAATGGTAGTGTTTATTCCCATTACTAGTATGGGGCGGTTTTGATAAAAAGAAACTGCCCTCAAAAAATGAGAGCAGTAAAAATATTTAATCTAACTGTTTATTATCGTCTATTATCTTTTGCTGCTTTTCTTTCAGCATTTCATTAAGCTTTTTAGTGTTTCGTTTAGTTACGCAATAAATAATTGCCCAAACTGCCAAATAGCCGACAACAAAAATACCGGAGAAAACCAAAATCGGTGTCAAGCCCAATTTGAGCCAGTCGTTGAGCAGATAAGTGCTTAAATAGCTGAAATATAAGATAATACCGTGAATCAGAATTGCCGACATTAAGGGTAGGCGTTCTATGTGATAAACAGCATTCATACCGCCTGCTGTAAAGGCAAGTACAGTTATTGAAAAAATACCTGTACAGACCTGATTAACAGTTAGTGTATCTATTAGACCCTTATAATACAGAATCAGATATAAAACAGCAAGAACGATCGGACCGAAACCGCAAGCAATCAGACCTCTGCGGAAAAATTCCGTAATAAATCTTTTCATATTCCTTCGTACCTCCTTCTTATTTGTGAAAAGCAACGCCTTGAAACATACTCACGATAACCGCATCTGAATACTGCATCCACACCGCCGTTGAACACAGCATCAAATCGCTCAATGCGGTGTTCGTTGGCAAGGGTAGATTTGTTGATGCGTATAAAATAAGAAGGCAGAATATTCTCTAAATCACGAAGTCTTTCCTGAATGCGGTAGCGTTTTCCCTTCGTATTGACAGCTATTACCTTTTTATCAACAACAGTTATACACTCTATTTCAGAGAATAAGAGCTTTTTCATCTCATCATCATTGTATCCCATAATGCTTTCAGCACCTGAAAAACTACAGACGAGATTTTCTATCTGCTCAGTCAGAGAAGAGGGAGCGTGAACCTTTGCAATTATCTCTTCGTCCGCATCTTTATCTATAATGAGTTTGTATTTCATCGCATCAAATCCTTATTGTTTTTTCATTTGTCTGAGGAAGCTGAGAACAGCTATCGCAGTTATAAATACACTGTACAGAATAATGGGCATAACGTGAGTTATGGCAAGCTCAAAGTTTCCGCTGAATAAAGCTTTTTCCATTTCTGCTGCGTGAACAAACGGTAGCACATTCGCGATTTTTTCAAAAAAACCACCCACAAGCTTCAGATCAAACCATACTCCGGATAACCATGCAGAGAGATTCGTAAGTAAAGCACCGCAAATACCGCCAACTTGTTTAACACCAAGGATACTACCACATAAAAGCCCTAATGCAATATTTAAAACAGCCATTGGTATTATACCTATTATTGCATAAACAATGTTTATGCTGACCGTCAAGCCCAGAGGAATCGCAAACAGGTAACAAATGATTGTCTGACTAATGGCAAGAGGTAAAAGAGGTAGCATATAGCCAAGAATAAAATCAAAACCTGTAAGTGGTGTTGCGTATAATCTTTGCAAAAAAGCACTTTCTCGGTCCTTAGCAATCAGCGTGGCGGAGAAAAGTGTCATAAATGACAAACCGAACACCGTAATGCCGGGCGTTAGTGTGTCAATATCAAACAATTCTGCGGGGATATTTTTCTGCAAGCTACTCAGAAGTAATAGTAACACCAAAGGAAAACCGAGACCGAAAGCAAGATTTATCGGGTCACGCAGAATCTCCTTTGTACACCTTTTTGCAAATGTCAACATTCTCATAATGCACCCTCCTTCACTATAGAAACGAAGGCTGATTCAAAGTCATTTGCACCTGTCATTATCTTTAATTCTTCTGTAGTTCCTACAGCAAGAAGATTGCCGTCTTTCATGATACCTATACGGTCAGAAAGTGATTCTGCTTCTTCCATATAATGTGTTGTAAGAATAATGGTTACTTTGCCCTTCAACGAGCGAATCATATCCCAAAGTTCATGCCGTGCAATAACATCTAACCCAAGAGTAGGTTCATCCAAAAAGAGAATCTTAGGTTCACTGATAAGTGCCATAGCAATACTTACACGGCGTTGCCATCCACCCGATAGCTTACCCGCCTTTCTCTTCAAAACAGAATCTACAGCAAATTGCTCGGTAAGCTCTTTGATTTTTGCTTTGCTTTTTTCTTTAGAAAAACCATGAATACCACACATTAATTCAAGGTTTTCCTTTACAGAAAGATTCGGAGCTACTGCAGTTTCCTGAGGTGATACACTAATCAATCGCTTAACCTGTTCGGGCTGTTTGGTTATGCTGTATCCACCTATAAATGCATCGCCATCCGTTGGTTTTGTTATGCAGGTTAACATTTTTATCGTTGTGGTTTTTCCAGCTCCGTTAACACCTAACAGAGAAAAGAGTTCTCCTTGTTGTATTTCTAAATTGAGCTTATTCAC
>JAGBFD010000038.1 GCA_017936645.1 Clostridia bacterium | reverse complement strand
TCATCAACCTCTACGGTCTTCCCATCAAGGTTTACGCTAAGATGAAGGCTAAGAATAATCTTAAATAATCAATTCGGAGAAATTAGTATGGAAAAAATGTGGGCAGGAAGATTTCAGAAGGCTCTCGACAAAGAGGCTGACGATTTTAACTCTTCCATTCATTTTGACTGCAAAATGTATAAGCAGGATATCACAGGATCAATGAAACACGCTGCAATGCTTGCAATGCAGGGTATTATCAGTGACGACGACTGTGATCAGATTACTGCAGGTCTTCAGTCAATTCTTGATGACCTTAACAGCGGTGACCTTGCTTTTGATATGGACGCTGAAGATATTCATATGTTTGTTGAGTCAGAGCTTACAAAGCGTATAGGCGACGTAGGCAAGAGACTTCACACGGCAAGAAGCCGTAACGATCAGGTTGCGGTTGATATCCGTCTTTTCCTTCGTGACGAAACAAACGAGATCATTGTCCTTGTTAAGAAGCTCCTTGCAGCTATACTTTCTCAGGCAAAAGCTCACAAGACATCTATTCTTCCCGGATATACTCATCTGCAGAGAGCACAGCCGATTACATTTGCTCATCATCTTCTTGCTTATGCAATGATGTTTACACGTGATATCGGCAGACTTGAGGATGCGATGAAGAGAATGAATTATTCTCCGCTCGGCTCCTGTGCTCTCTCGGGTACAACATACAATACTAACCGTGAATTCGTTGCTGAGGCTCTCGGCTTTGACGGCATTACTCTCAACAGTATCGACGGTGTTTCTGACCGTGATTTCTGCGTTGAGCTTATGAGTGCTTATTCAACGATTATGATGCACCTTTCACGTTTTTCGGAGGAAATCATTCTCTGGTCAAGCTGGGAATTTAAGTTCATTGAGCTTGATGACAGCTACACTACGGGCTCAAGCATCATGCCACAGAAGAAGAATCCTGATATGGCAGAGCTTGTACGTGGCAAGACAGGACGCGTTTACGGTGACCTTTTCACAATGCTTACGGTGCTCAAGGGTATTCCTCTTGCTTACAATAAGGATATGCAGGAAGATAAGGAATGCATCTTTGACAGCATTGATACTGTTAAGAAATGTCTTAAGGTGTTTGCGCCAATGATTGAAACTATGACTGTGCTTACTGATAATATGTACTCAGCTGCACAGAAGGGCTTCATTAATGCAACTGACCTCGCAGACTATCTCACAAAGAAGGGTATGCCTTTCAGAAGCGCATACAAAATCGTTGGTCAGATCGTTGCATACTGCATAGATAACAACTTAGTGCTTGAAACAATGTCACTTGAGGATTATAATAAATACAGTGACCTTTTCTGCGAAGATCTCTACAAGGAAATATCTCTTGAAACCTGCGTTGCTAAAAGAATCTCTGCAGGTGGTACAGGTATTGACTCTGTTGAGAAGCAGATTGAATATGTAAGCACTTTTATCGACTGATAATGAGGGGCGGATTATATTATCCGCCTCTTTCTTGGAATATACGGAACACTCAGGAGGAATCCAAATGGTAGATTTAAAGGGTAGAGATTTCCTTAAACTGCTTGATTTTACAAGTGAGGAAATCGGTTATCTCATCGATCTTGCCGCAGATCTTAAAGCAAAGAAAAAGGCAGGAATCGCACACAGAATCCACGAGGGCAAAAACATCGCTCTCATCTTTGAAAAGACAAGTACAAGAACACGCTGCAGCTTTGAGGTTGCCGCAAGTGACCTTGGTATGGGCTCTACGTACCTTGCAGAAGGCTCACAGATCGGCAAAAAGGAAAGCATTGCAGACACAGCAAGAGTTCTTGCAGGAATGTTTGACGGCATTGAGTACAGAGGCTACGGCCAGGAGCTTGTAGATGAGCTTGCAAAGTATTCAAAAGTTCCAGTGTGGAACGGACTTACAAACGAATTCCACCCGACTCAGATTTTAGCTGATTTCCTTACGATAAAGGAACATTTCGGTTACCTTAAAGG
>JAGBFD010000037.1 GCA_017936645.1 Clostridia bacterium | reverse complement strand
TGATCAATTAAAGAAATACATTCATTACTACAACTGTGAACGTATTTCCTTAAAACTAAAAGGAATGAGCCCGGTTCAATACCGAACTCATTCGCATGCAATTTAATATTTATTTTTGTCTAAACTTTGGGGTTCACTTCATCTTGTCGGGACTTTCGTTATTTTATAATCTTCGCAGAACCGTTTTCAAAAGTAACATAATAGCCAACATCTGTCATATCGGCTTTTTTCGGATAGTCGGTCGAAATGATCTGCACTCCGCTTTCAAGAGCGATATCTCTGTCTTCATCGTTGTGACTGCCGTAACTGTCGATCATCGTTCTGACGATGAGATTTTTTTCATAAACCAATTCATCAGCGTACTTTTCGACATCTCCTGTTTTATTCACGATAAGCACGGATGCGTAAGATTTATCTCTGTCCTTATATCTCAGCATAGGAAACATCGCACGTGTCTTAAGAGACTCATCCTGCTTTATAAATCTGCCCGTTACACCGTCAGTATCGTGCAGAAAAACCGCCACTCTTCCTGCACAGTCTTTGAGTTGCATCCAGTCGTCCGCCTCACGCATTTCCTTGAGTGAGTTGTGTTCACCCATCATTTCTGCGGGTGTTATCAGCTTTTCTCCAAAGGTTTCACGGATAAGATTATCAAGTATGTTTGCGTACCTGAGATTAAAAAACCTCATTCCGTTTTCAAGCAGAAAAAACTCTTTCGGCTCAACAATAATCGTAATCGGAAGGTGTCCCGGATTGGCATCCGACCACATTCTGATCTCTTCAAGTGCAAGGCTGAAATCATAGCACGAAGAAGTCATATCGATAAGCGGTGAATGCGAACAGACAAAGCTCACTTCATCACCGTTAACAACCGTTTCAATATCAAGCTCAATGCTTCGTATACCGATATTAAACTGATCTGTCAGGGTATCGCTGCAATACATCGGAGCATCTCCGTTGATAAGCCCGAACGTCACGTTTTCAAGATCGTTATACACTTTACGATACGAAGGAACGCTCTGCAGCTGATAGCTGTTATGAGTTGCGATGTATGCAACCTCGTTGAATTTTACACCGTCAGCATATGCCTTCTGCACATCGAAGCCGACGACTTCGCTTTCATTGACGGGAACATAGTCTTCGCTTTTATAAAGCTCCGAGAGGTCATTGATTCTCTGAACCTGTGACTGAATATTTTCTTCTCTTGCGGTTTTACTCTCGGATATAATTGCAGGTAAACCCGAAAAAACGAAGAAAATCAGCGACAGCAACGATGAAATAAACCTTATCATCTGCATCACCCTTTTTCAAAAGTATAAACGAATTCTAACATATGCAAAAACCATTTTCAACAGTCAGTATACAAAAAATCTCCCGATGAAAGCATCGGGAGAAAATTTTATTGATAAGAAATTACCACTTGAAGTCTGAAACAACTACTGTTGATGTAGCATCACCCTCAGCGATGTCAACACTTGCGATTGAGTAAGCAACCTTTGTAAGCTTTACGTGCCACTTCCATGTAACGTTAAGGCTTATCATTTTACCTGTTGCTGCATCGATTTTTGCAACAATCTTAGTATCTGTAACCTTTTCTTCTGCTGATTCAGCCTTAGCTACGCCGTTGATAGCTGTGTGGATATTTTCACTGTTCTTGTAGTCAAAATCCTTCTTATCGCCCTTACCTACATAGAGACCTGAACGTGAAAGCGGGCTTGTGTCTGATGCACCTGAAGCGTTTGCCTGGCTCTGACCGTTCTTAAGTCCGAGTGTGATTGTCTGAACGCCGTCAGTTGTATTGATATCAATTGATGAAAGGTCGTTCTTTGTAAGAGAAGCCTTGCTGAGGTACTCAGCCTTACCCTTCTCGTTCTTGTAGTCTGTAGTACCTACACCGAGGAAGTCGTTAACCATATCAACAACGATTGAAAGCTTAAGAAGTGCACCACCGTTGAGGTTTTCGAGTGTAGTTGTTCTCTTCTTTGTGTAACCTGCCTTCTCAGTGATTACCTTGTTGATTGCATTGTTGTATGTAGCAAGAACATCATCAACTGTCGGAGCTTTATTCTCTGTTGCATTACCTGCTGCATTACCTGCTGCGTCAGTTGTGCCTGTACCGTCAGATGTACCTGCTGAACCGTCTGCCGGTGCACCGGGAGTACTTGCATCAGATGAGCCTGTACCTGAGCTTTCACCGCCCAAGCTTAAACCGCCGCCGAGTACAAGCTCTTCTTCGCCTGCATTCTGTTCTGCTGCTTCGCTTGCTGCTTCAGCTGCAACACTTGCTGCCTCTACTTTAGCTTCTGAAACCTTAACAATACCATCTTTGAGTGAAAGAGATACAAGTACTGCACAGATGATAGCTGTGACACTTGTCCAAATTGTCTTTTTCATACTATTTCGTCTCCTAACTTCATAATTCTTATTCCTTGTCATATTCAGACATCGTTAATGATAGCACATATTAAAGAAAAAATCTACTGTTTTTTTTACTTTTTTAAATTTTTGTAAACTAAGCAAAAAAACACAATATAATAATGGATTTTTCATATTGAATATGTTATAATATCGATTATAATAGTATTATAATGCGGAGGTGTATAGTCTTGAGCAGAAAGTTTATATCGTGGAATGTTAACGGTATACGTGCCTGTATGACAAAAGGCTTTATGGATGTTTTTAACAATCTCGATGCCGACATCTTCTGCCTGCAGGAGACAAAGATGCAGGAAGGACAGCTCGAACTCGCTCTCGAAGGTTATCACCAGTACTGGAGCTATGCAGAGAAAAAGGGTTATTCCGGTACAGCGATCTTTACTAAAGAAAAACCTCTGGATGTCCGATACGGCATCGGTGTGCCTGAGCTTGACACGGAAGGCAGAATCATTACTCTTGAATTTGACGACTTTTTCTTTATCACAGAGTATGTTCCGAATGCGCAGGACGGACTCAAACGTATCGATCACCGTATGAAATGGGAAGATTCTTTCCGTGGCTACGTAAAAGAACTCAATAAAACAAAAGGTGTCGTTTTCTGCGGTGACCTTAACGTGGCACACAAGGAAATCGACCTCAAAAATCCGAAGACAAACCGAGGCAATCCGGGTTTCTCAGATGAAGAAAGAGGAAAATTCTGCGAACTATTAGATGCGGGTTTCATCGACACATTCAGATACTTTTATCCTGATCTTGAAAATGCATACAGTTGGTGGTCATACCGCTTCAAGGCACGTGAAAAAAATGTGGGTTGGCGTATTGACTACTTCTGCGTTTCAGCTGATATGGCAGGCAGACTTGAAGGTGCTAAAATTCATTCTGAAATCTACGGTTCTGACCATTGTCCGGTTGAACTTACGATAAAGTGAGGAATTGATTATGACTAAGGCAAAAAAAATAACACTCATTGTACTCGCTGTTGTTCTCGTTGTCACTACAGCATTTTTCTTCCTTACAAAAAACGAAAACTTCGTTAACAAGATTACAGGTACTATCGACACTTCTTCAGGTGCCACACTTGACACACTCTCACCTGCTTTCTGCAGTACGGATTACCCTCTCGTACAGACTGAGCAGAAGGATATCTTTTACGAGGCTTTCCCTGACGGAACATTCAAATTTTATAAGTTCGCAGACGGTACTTTCACTCAGGTGACCGAAGGTGTAACTACAAAGGATGTCACAATCACCTGCAGCTATCAGAAGGTCAAGGTCAAGCTTCACTACCTCACAACTGATGCAGGAACTGTCGGTTACGGTCTTTTTAACTCAAAACAGGAAAGCGACACGAAGTTCCTCTCCTATGTTTTTGTCCGTATGATGGACTGTCCGAAGGCTTACACATCGACAGCAAAGACTGATTACATCCTCCTTACAGATATGGATGCTGAAGACGTTTACAAGCCTGACAAAACGTACTCAGATATGTATTCGTATGATATGAAATCAGGCAAGACATCTCTCGTCATCTCTCAGCGCGACCGACTTGTGCAGGATGACGGCACTGTGCGTGAAGACTGGACGATCTTTACCGATACGATGCTCAATAATAACGACAAGCACGATCTCTTTGCTTCAAGGAGAAATTACGATACCTCTGCGGAAGCTTCTGTGATTTATGATCTTCTCACAGTCAAAAACTCAAGAGCTACCAACAAGAACTCAGCTACAACAGTTACAGGCTCACCGAGCTACATCGTTCGTGAAAAAGACGGTGCGTATTATTGCTTTGCAAATACCGAAGAAGGCTTTGATCTCATCAAAAACGGTGACAAGAAAAATCCCGTCACAAGCTTCGAAGGCTCTTTTAGTGACTATGCTGTAAGCGGAAATTACATTCTGAGCAAAGCTACTCTTGATTTGACAGACATCACAAGCGGTGAAACATCAGAACTCACTAAAGCAAATTTCACAGAGCTTTCAGGTTTCTGTGTAAATCCTTCTGCTTCAAAAGCAGTACTTTTCTGCAACGGTGATCAGCAGTCGCTCCTCATATTTGACACAGCGACAGGCGATGCTGACATCGTCACAGACTCACTTTTTGATAACGGAATATGCAACTTCTGCTTTATCGATGACAGTACGGTTCTTTTCTCCACTTACGATGAGAACGGAGCTGCAAAAAATATAACTGTTAAGATCTGATTACCCTCACTTAAACAAAGGAGAGTGACCTTGATGTCAAAACGAAACGATTACATATCCTGGGATGAGTACTTTATGGGTATAGCGCTGCTTTCAGCAAAGCGCAGCAAAGACCCCAGCACTCAGGTAGGCGCATGTATAGTAAATGAAAACAAAAAAATTATGTCCGTCGGTTATAACGGATTCCCTCACGGATGCAGTGACGATGAATTTCCGTGGGAGCGAAGCGGTGAAAGTGAGATAGATACCAAGTATCCGTTTGTCTGCCACGCAGAGCTCAATGCAATTCTCAACAATGCCGGAGCATCTCTGCACGGATGCTCTATCTACGTTGCACTTTTCCCGTGTAACGAATGTGCAAAGGCTATTATTCAGAGTGGTATAAAAAAAGTTCTGTACCTGTCTGATAAATATAAAGACACTGACGGTGTCAAAGCATCCAAAAAGATGTTTGATGCCGCAGGTGTTGAGTACTGTCAGCTTACGATGTCCCGTGAAAGCATTGTAATTGACTTTGACGAAAAACTTATTTAACTTATTGAAAGGATTGTATACACCAGATGAACTTTTTGAAAAAGATTTTCGGTGACTATTCTACACGAGCAGTAAAAGAAATCACACCGAAAAAGAATAAGGTGCTTGCGCTTGAAGATGAGTATTCAAAACTCTCTGACAAAGAGCTTCAGCACAAAACAGTTGAATTCAAAGAACGCCTTGCAAAAGGAGAAACTCTTGATGATATTCTCCCCGAAGCATTTGCTGCCTGCCGTGAAGCTTCATGGCGAGTACTCGGAATGAAACACTTCCCCGTACAGATCATCGGCGGTATCGTGCTTCATCAGGGACGTATCGCAGAAATGAAAACAGGTGAAGGTAAAACTCTTGTTGCTACCCTCCCCGCTTACCTCAATGCTCTTTCAGGTAAGGGTGTTCACATCGTTACAGTCAACGATTACCTTGCACGTCGTGACTCTGAATGGATGGGAAAACTCTACCGTTTCATGGGTCTGAGTGTAGGTCTTATCGTTCACGGTCTTTCAAATGAAGAGCGTAAAGCTGCTTACAACGCAGACATTACTTACGGTACAAACAACGAAATGGGCTTTGACTACCTTCGTGACAATATGGTACCGTATAAAGACAGCAAGGTTCAGCGCGGTCATAACTTTGCCGTTGTCGACGAAGTTGACTCAATTCTCATCGATGAAGCAAGAACTCCTCTTATCATCTCAGGTCGCGGAGACCGTTCGACTGAGCTCTACACTCTTGCAAATAATTTTGTCCTCGGTCTTACAAAGACTGTCGTCAAGGAAATCGAATCAAAGCAGAATGCAGAAGATGTTGCAGCTGACGGTGACTATATCGTAGACGAAAAGGCACGCACGGCTTCTCTTACAAAACGAGGTATCGCAAAAGCTGAGGCACACTTCAATGTAGAAAACCTTATGGATGCTGACAATATGACACTTCTTCATCACATCAATCAGGCTATTAAGGCTGTAGGTGTTATGAGACGTGACATTGACTACGTTGTAAAGGACAATCAGGTTCTTATCGTTGACGAATTCACAGGTCGTATTATGCTCGGCCGTCGATACAACGAAGGTCTTCATCAGGCTATTGAAGCTAAAGAAGGAGTTAAGGTTGAGCACGAAAGCAAGACTCTTGCAACAATCACATTCCAGAACTACTTCCGTCTTTATTCAAAGCTTTCAGGTATGACAGGTACTGCTATGACTGAAAGTCAGGAGTTCCAGGAGATTTACACGCTTGACGTTGTTGAAATCCCGACAAACAAGCCGATGATCCGTAAAGATCAGGACGATGTCGTTTATAAGACAGAAGCCGCAAAATACAACGCTCTCATTGAGCAGGTTGTTGAGTGTCACGAGAAGGGCCAGCCCGTCCTCGTAGGTACTATTTCAATCGAAAAGTCAGAAGTGCTTTCAAAGCTTCTCAAGCGTCGCGGTATCAAGCACGAAGTTCTCAACGCTAAGTTCCACGATAAGGAAGCTGAGATCGTCGCACAGGCAGGTAAGCTCGGTGCTGTTACCATCGCTACAAATATGGCAGGACGTGGTACTGACATCATGCTCGGCGGTAACTCCGAGTATCTCGCAAAAGCTGCTATGAGACGTAAAGGCTACTCTGATGAGCTCATCGCAGAGGCTACAGGTTTTGCAGAGACAGATAATGAAGATATCATCAATGCAAGAGCTGAATATACGGAGCTTGAGAAGAAATTCAAGGATGAAATCAAAGATGAGGCACAGCAGGTTCGTGATGCAGGCGGTCTTTTCATAATCGGTACAGAGCGTCACGACTCACGTCGAATAGACAATCAGCTCCGTGGACGTGCAGGACGTCAGGGTGACCCCGGTGAAAGCCGTTTCTACCTTTCACTCGAAGATGATCTTATGCGACTTTTCGGCGGTGACAGACTTCAGAACGTTATGACAACTCTTAACGTTGATGAGGATATGCCCATTACCAATAAAATGGTTTCAAAATCAATCGAATCTGCACAGCGTAAGAAGGAGTCTCAGAACTTCGCAATCCGTAAAAACGTCCTCAAGTACGATGACGTTATGAACAGACAGCGTGAAATCATCTACGGTCAGCGTAACCGTGTACTTGACGGAGAGGACCTCAAGGCTTCTATCCTCAAAATGCTCGATGAATCAGTTTCAGAGTCAGTTGATTTCTACTGTTCAGCTGCTCTTCCGAAGACCGACTGGAATATCAAGGGACTTCGTGACAAGTATCTCGGCTGGATCACAGAAGCAACAGACTTCGAAGATGAGGATACATTCGACAGAGATGCTGTCAAGGAAGACCTTATCAACCGTGGTCACGAACGCTACGAAAAGAGAGAAGAAGAGCTTACTCCCGAAATCATGAGAAGCCTTGAACATATGATCCTTCTTCGTAACGTTGACAACTTCTGGATGGAGCACATCGACTCTATGGAAGAACTTAAAAGAGGTATCGGTCTTCGTGCATACGGTAATCAGGATCCGGTCGTAGCTTACAGAATGGAAAGTTTCGATATGTTTGATGAAATGAGTACCTCCATACGTGAGGCAACTGTCCGTCAGATGCTTACGGTAAGAATCCGCAGCGAAGAAGACACCAAGCGTGAACAGGCCGCTAAGGTAACAAGCGAAAGCGGTTCAGGCGACGGAAGTGAAAAGGGCAGAACAGTCCGCAAAAAAGAAGCACCCGGCCCCAACGATCCGTGTCCGTGCGGAAGCGGTAAAAAGTACAAAAAGTGCTGTGGTAATCCCGCAAATCAGAGCAGATAAATAAACAAAGTAAACGAGCAATTCATCGCTGAATTGCTCGTTTTTTTATACTATTATATATTTTAGTCTTCTTTCGCTTTGAGTGCAATTCCGAGCTCGTCGAGCTGAATTGTATCGACAGCGGCAGGACATTCTGTCATAGGCTCACTCGCATTCTGCACCTTCGGATATGCAACAACGTCACGAAGGCTTTCACAGCCAAGCATCTGCATTACAAGACGGTCGAGACCGATACCCATACCACCGTGAGGCGGTGCACCGTACTTGAATGCATCTGTAAGGTAGCCGAATTTTGCATAAGCTTCCTCATCAGAAAGTCCGAGAAGAGTAAACATTCTCTTCTGAAGGTCAGGGTTTGTAATACGGATTGAACCTGAACTGAGCTCAACACCGTTGAGAACGAGGTCATATGCCTTTGCACGTACCTGAGCCTTGTCTGTTTCGAGATACTCGAGGCACTCATCCATAGGAGATGTGAACGGATGGTGCATTGCAACCCATGTCTGTGCATCCTCGTCCCAATCAAAGAATGGGAACTCTGTGATCCAGAGAAGGTTGAACTTATCCTTCGGGATGATGTCAAGCTTCTTTGCAACCTCCTGACGGAGTGCACCGAGAACAGAATAAACGATCGAATTCTTAACGTCACCGATGATGAGAACAACGTCACCTGCCTGTGCATCTGCACGCTCAAGGATAGCCTTCATCTCATCCTCTGTCATAAACTTAGCAAATGATGAAGCCATTGTGCCGTCCTCGTTGAGTCTTACCCACGCAAGACCCTTTGCACCGCTGCCGCGTACCATTTCAGTAAGCTTGTCAATTTCCTTACGTGTAAGCTTCGCTACCGCACCCTTTGCTGTGATACCGCGTACAGAACCACCCTCTGCAACAGGACCGCTGAATACACCGAAGCCGCAATCCTTAACGATGTCGCTCAGGTCATAAAGCTCCATGCCGTAACGTGTGTCAGGCTTATCCGAACCGTAACGATCCATAGCCTCTTTGTAAGTAAGGCGAGGAATGGGAGTTTCGATTTCAACGCCGAGAGCTTCTTTGAAAACTCTCTTCATATAGCCTTCACCGATCGCAAGAACATCTTCCATATCGACAAAAGACATCTCAAGGTCAATCTGTGTGAATTCAGGCTGACGGTCAGCACGGAGATCTTCGTCACGGAAGCAACGTGCGATCTGCATATATCTGTCAAAACCTGCTACCATTGAAAGCTGCTTATAAAGCTGAGGTGACTGAGGAAGAGCATAGAATGTTCCGTTATGAATACGGCTGGGAACAAGGAAGTCTCTTGCGCCTTCGGGAGTTGACTTGATGAGGATAGGTGTTTCGATTTCGATAAATTCGTTCTCATCGAAATAGTCACGTGTGATCTTGCATATCTTATGACGCATAATGATATTCTTCTGCAAGTCAGGACGACGAAGGTCGAGATAACGGTACTTAAGTCTTGTAAGCTCCGATGTCTGACAATTCTCAACGATTTCAAACGGAGGAGTCTCACTCTTACCGAGCACTCTGAGATCCTTTACGTCGATTTCGATTTCGCCTGTCGGGATATCCTTGTTCTTTGATGAACGCTCACGTACAATACCCTTTGCCATAAGAACAAATTCACTTCTTGCAGCAAATGCTTTTTCAAAAATTTCCTTATCTGTGTTTTCGTCAAATGCAAGCTGAACGATACCTGTTCTGTCACGAAGATCAATGAAGATAAGTGCACCGAGGTCTCGCTGACGCTGTACCCAACCTGCAACAGTTACTTCTTTACCTGCATCTGTAATTCTGAGGTCACCACAATAATTTGTGCGCTTCAAACCTGTCATAAAATCCATTACATTATGCCTCCCAAAAATTTGCTTAAATCAATTGCTTCGGAGTT
>JAGBFD010000036.1 GCA_017936645.1 Clostridia bacterium | reverse complement strand
TCCGCCGACTCTCTTTGAGCCTTTGACCATAAGCACATCGTTTTCCAATGAATCGCAGTAGAAAAATTCCTTCCACTGGTCAGCAAGTGTACCGCTGAGTGCACCTATGCCTGCTTTAATAAGTCCCATATAATCTTCTCCTTTCAGCTATAAAAGAACACAGGGAGCGTACAGATGTCATAAAAGCCGCAAAACATCCGTAGCACTCCCTTCTTGATATTTATATTTTCTTAATTATATCAAAATACGTTAAATTAATCAATATAACTCAAACATAAATTCAGTACATTTTTTGCACTTCGCTGAATTTCTCCGATGGTGATGCCGTCTTCTTTACCGAGTGTTTCCAATAATGTAGGATCAGGCTTCTTCGTTGAGCCGAAACGTCCGTTGACACCGGGCATGAGCACATCAACCTGAGCCCGTACACGGTAAGCGTTATCACGCAATTCAGGGAAATCGAGACTCTTGACGTGTTTTGTCCACCAGTCCGTCATTACGTTACCTGTGTAACCCCATTCACCGCGCAGGACGGTTGTGACCATATCGTAGTTATTGTAGCTGTAAACGGAATTCACTTTGTTGTAAGATGTCATAATGTTTTTTGGTGACGACTCTTTTACAACTATCTCAAACGGTTTGAGATAAATTTCTCTCAAAGCTTTTTCACTTACACGTGAATCGTTTTTGTTTCTGTTTACCTCCTGATTGTTGCAGGCAAAATGCTTGGGACAGGCACTTGCACCTTTAGACTGCACACCTCTTACCACGGCAGCAGCACACTTGCCGCTGACAACGGGATCTTCTGAAAAATATTCAAAGTTTCGTCCGCATAACGGATTCCTGTGAATATTCATACCCGGTGCGAGAAGGATGTCAGAACCGCATTCTTTCATTTCTTCTGCGATGAAAGTGTAAACCTTTTCGATGAGTTCAACGTTCCACGAAGCCGCCATGCAGGCTCCTGTTGGAAGCAGAGAACGTTTTTTTGTCACACGTATACCTGCAGGACCGTCTGTAGTGCTCAGAGCAGGAACACCTTTCACTCTCAGAGAGGGGAGTACACCACCGAAGACACCTGCATTTCCGCTTGTACCAAGAGGACTGTGCATGGTGTAGTCGCCTCGTGTGATAGCTTCAAGCTCCTTGAGCGTGAGTTGAGAAACGAATTCATCCATAGTGATACGCTTATGCTTGACATCAGAAAGCTTATAGCCTTTGTCCTGAGCATAGGGAAGAGCTGCAGGGATATTTTCAAGTATGCGTTCTTTGAGATCCACATCACTTTCAGGTACGGATTCTATACCCTCATTACCGTCAGCCATTCTTGTCATTCTCTCGAAACCGTTCTTTACCGAACATACAGCTTTGAGTTCCTCGATGCAGTAATCTTTTTTTACGTTGAAACTACCGCACTCTGTACCACCGCGTACGCAGTCGGATGCAAAGAATTTGTAGTCACCGCTGAGAAGTACGTATGAATTTTTAAATCCTGTCTTACCTTTGTCATCATAGGAACTGATACTGTAAAACGGGATATCAGCTTCAACCGTGCAGCTCTCACCGGGCTTGAGTAAATCAGTCTTTCTGAAAGCACAAAGGACTCTCTTTGCGGTAGATGTCTTTCCGCTTGGTTGCTCACAGTAAATCTGAACTATTTCCTTACCGCTGACATTCCCTGTATTGGTCACCCTGACTTTTAAGCTGATGCCGTCACCGTTAACCTTGAAATCTGTCCGTTCGATGCTGAAAGAAGTGTAACTCATACCGAATCCGAACGGATAAAGCACCTTATCGGGTGCGAATGTTTCAAAGTATCTGTAGCCCACGAAAATATCTTCTGTATAGTTATTGTAGTTTTTGCCTCCGAAGTCACTTGCTCCGGGATAATCATTGTACTCATATGCTACGGTATCTGTAAGTTTTGCACACGGATTGACTTTGCCTGTAAGAACATCATAGAGTGCATTCCCGCTTTCCATGCCGCCCTGAAAAGCATAAAGGATTGCAGAAACCTTGTCACCGTAAGAGTCGATTTTTTTCATATCTATTATGTTGCCACAGTCGAGTACTACGACGGTTTTTTCAAAGTATGCGGTAACCGTGTCGAGAAGATTTATTTCAAGATCGGTCAGATAATAGCTTCCTTTTTTGAGAATATTTTCTCTGTCTTCACCTGCGGCACGTCCGATTATAACGACTGCGGCATCACTTTCTTTAGAAGCTTTTTTGATAAGTGATTCACCGGGAACGAGTTCAGGAAAGTTAAAAGGCCAATGTCCCCAGTAACCTTCATCGGGAGGATTGATTCCGGTCGCTTCACGGTAGAAATTATCAATGTCACCGTTTACGATGATGTCATCGTGATTGTGCAAAGCATCCGCAAGACTTACTTTATAGGGGATGTTTACATCACCACCGCTGCCATATCCGCAGTAGAAGTAGTCATACTGACACCTGCCGAAAAAAGCAACTTTCTTGCCTGCAAGAGGAAGTGTACCATTGTTTTTGAGCATAACAATACCCTCAGCAGCAAGCTGACGAATATCCTTTTTTGCAGCTTCAGGTACATTGTATTCTTCCTCAGCCCACTTTGCCTGCTCTTGGGAAAGTCCGCCTTCAAAGACGCCGATTGCACCTCGTATGATTTTGTTTAAAAAGTTAGCCATAGAATCGCTCCTTCAATGGATACTGTTTATATAAATTTATTTTACAATTTTAAGCAACTAAAGTCAATGCAAGAGGTAAAAAAGGTTTAAAGTCTATTGAAAATGAGAGTCAGTTGTGATAACATTTTACTAATGGAGGTGTTTTTATGATAAATGTAACAGTATGGAATGAACATATACAGGATAAGTCTGACGAAAACGTCATAAAGGTTTATCCTGACGGAATCAATGCCTGCATTGCAGGTTTCCTTGGTAAAGACGAGGAGCTTAACATCAGATGTGCAACTCAGGATGCACCTGAGTGCGGTCTTCCTGATGAGGTGCTTGACAACACGGATGTGCTTATCTGGTGGGCGCATTGCGGTCATGCGGAAGTGCCTGATGAACTTGTTTCTAAAATTCAGGACAGAGTGCTCAGAGGTATGGGAATCATCCTTCTTCACTCCGCACATTATTCAAAGATTTTTCAGCGTCTTATGGGCACAACCTGCTCTCTGAGATGGCGTGAGGGTGACAGAGAAAGAATCTGGAACATTAACCCCAATCACCCCATAGCAAAGGGCATAGGTGAGTTTATTTACCTCGATGTTGAGGAAATGTACGGTGAACGTTTCGATATTCCTGAGCCTGATGAGCTCATTTTCCTTGGCTGGTTCGGCGGCGGAGAAGTTTTCCGTTCAGGCTGTTGCTGGAACAGAGGTTTAGGTAAAGTTTTCTATTTCCAGCCCGGTCACGAAACAAGCCCGACCTTCCACAACGCTGATATTCAGAGAGTTATCACGAATGCCGTTCATTGGGCAGCTCCTGAAAGAATTCAGGCAGATCCGATAGAGGCTCCGTGGAGAGAGTCTCCTGAAAAATTACTCAATGAGAATAAATAAATTTCAGCCTCCTTCGGGAGGCTTGTTTTAAGGTAGTGGTCTGATGAATGTCAAATTCAGTTGTCCTGTGTGCGGACAGGAGCTTGAACTGCAGGGAAAAACATACAGATGCATAAACAATCACTGTTTTGATAAAGCAAAACAGGGTTATGTCAACCTGCTTCAGTCTCAGAAATCGTCAAAGAAACGCCACGGGGACGATTCACTTATGGTAAAGGCAAGGCAGGATTTTCTTGAAAAAGGTTACTATAACAATCTTTGTGCCGAGCTTGTGAAAGCTGTAAGCAGAAACGCTGTTAAAGATACAGTTCTTATTGACCTTGGCTGTGGAGAATGCTGGTATACCGCTCAGATTTATAAAAAGTTGGTGCAAGACGGAAAAAATCCTGCAGTCTTTGGAATTGATATATCAAAGCAGGCGATTATATACGGTGCAAAAAGGTGCAGGGAACTCAATCTCGCAGTAGCAAGTACAGCGGATATCCCTATGGCTGATGAAAGCTGTGACATAGTGGTCTGTGTTTTTGCTCCGTATGCGGAAAGTGAAGTGCTTCGAGTACTGAAAAGGGGAGGATGTTTTATTAAAGTTTTTCCTCTTGAAAATCATCTTATGGGTCTGAAAAAGGCAATATACGACAGACCCTATAAAAATGAAGTGAATGAAGAGACTCCCGAATATTTTGAAAAAAAGGATTTTGTCAGGATCAGTAATGTGATACACCTTGAAAATAATGAAGATATAATAAACCTTTTTAAAATGACACCGTATTACTACAAAACGGGACGCGATGACCAGATGAAGTCGCAAATCCTTCAGAGTCTTGAAACTGAAACTGAGTTTGGAATAGTAACATACAAAAAATTATAAAAAACAGTTGTTTTTATCACGGCAATAATGTATAATACTAACGTACGTATTGTGAATACGTATGTGTCTGATTGTTCAGGCATAACTCATTTACTTTTTAAGTTTTTGAAATAAAAATAAAGGAGATACCGAATTGAGTTACTACATTGGTGTTGACGGTGGCGGTACAAAAACCGCATATGCCCTTTTTGATGAGGACAAAAAAATCGTTGCTATGGTTAAAGGGCCGGGAAGCAACCACGAAAATATGGAAGGAAGCTTTGACGAGGCAGCAGATATCATCTGGGACGGTCTCAAAAAGCTTGTAAAAGAAGCAGGAATTTCCCTCAAAGATGTTTCTTTTACCCTTATGGGTCTTGCAGGTATTGACCATCAGTTCCAGCACGACGAAATGACAAAACGTCTTCTTGACTACGGTCTTGAAAACTTTGAGATTTACAATGACGGTTTCATCGTTGTAAAAGCAGGTTCGACAGGCCCCGCTGCAATCGGTTTTAACTGCGGTACAGGTACTTGCTGTAACGCTATTGATTCTGACGGAAAGATGCTTCAGCTCGCAGGTCTTTCAGAGTATTCAGGTGACGTGGGCAACGGTCATTGGATAGCATCACAGACATACAAGATCGTTTACGATGATGTATATCTCGGCCTCAGAAAGACAGCAGTTACAAAAATGGTTTATGATGAGTATTCAATCTCTTCAAAAGAGGAGTTTCTTTCACTCGTCTCAAAGTTTGAGGACGAGGATGCAGACACATTTATTATGCGTCTTATCGATTTCTTCTTTGATGCTGCAAAGCTCGGAGACAAGGTAGTACTCGATATCATTGATGAAATGGCTGAAAGAGGAGCTGCACTTATTACAGCTCATCTCAATACGCTTAATTTCACGGATGAAGTTGTTGAAGTTGTTCTCTCAGGTTCAATTCATACAAAGCTTCCGTCAGAAATTTACCTTAAAGCTCTTATGGATAAGGCAGTAAAGGCAAGCGGAAGAAAGCTCAGCTTCATCAAGCTCACACAGCCGCCTGTAACAGGTTGTGTTAACTGGATCTTCCAGCAGTACAAATAAGAAAGGATTTTTTCAGATGAAAGAAATTACAGTTGCAGTAATAGGCTCAGGCAGTACATATTGTCCCGAACTTGTGGACGGTTTTCTTAAAGCACAGGATTCTCTTAAACTTAAGAAGATTTCCTTTATGGACATTGACGAAAGAAAACGTAATATAGTAGGAAATCTTTGCATCCGTATGCTTGAAAAAGCAGGTGTTGACTGCGAAGTTGTCCTTACAGACGATGTTGATACAGCTCTTCAGGGAGCAGATTTCGTTGTTACACAGATTCGTGTAGGCAAGCTTCCCGCACGTCATCTTGACGAAAGCATTCCTAAGAAATACGGCCTTATCGGTCAGGAGACTACGGGTATCGGCGGTATGTTCAAGGCACTTCGTACAATCCCTGTAATCAAGCACATCTGCGACAGAATTGAGGCAATCTGCCCCGATGCATGGCTTATAAACTTCACTAACCCTTCAGGTATTATCACAGAGTTTGTTCTTAACCACACAAATGTCAAGAATATCGGTCTTTGTAATGTGCCTATCGATATGCTTGATGATGTTAAGGAAATCACAGGCGAAGACGTTGATATCGAGTATGTAGGTCTTAACCACCTGAGTTGGATTACTTCAGTTAAAAAAGACGGTGAAGAGCTTCTTCCGGGCCTTATTGAATCAGGCTTCTCGCCGAAGGTTATGGCAAACATCAAGGACGACGGTTTTGACCTCGAATGTCTCAAGGCCGTGCAGGGTCTTCCCTCATCATATCTTCAGTATTATTACTGCAGAGAGGCAAAGCTTGAACATCAGAGAACGGACGAAAAGACAAGAGCTCAGGTTTGTATGGAAATCGAAGAGCAGCTTCTTGAGATGTATAACGATGAAGAACTTTGCATCAAGCCGGCACTTCTTGATAAGCGTGGCGGTCACAAGTATTCACTTGCTGCAGTTTCACTCATCAACTCTCTTGCAAATGATGTAAATGACATTCAGGTAGTTAATGTTAAGAATAACGGTACACTTGACTTCCTTGATGATGATGCTATCATCGAAGCTCCCTCAGTAATCGGAGCAGATGGTGCTAAACCCATTAAGGTTGAAAACTTTACGAATCAGCACATCATCGCTCTTATGAGAGTAGTTAAGGCTTATGAGAAGTTTACTGTAGAAGCAGCAACAACAGGCTCAGATGAAGCTGCTATCAAAGGATTGCTTGTTCATCCTCTTGTCGGTGACTGGGAAAAGGCTACAAAGTGCTACGCAGAAATGAAGGAAGCACACAAGGATTACCTTCCGGAGTTCAAGTTTTAATCATACATAAAAAAACACAGGTTTTCTGAAGTGAAAACCTGTGTTTTTTGTTATTCTTCAGTAGGAGCTTTTCCCTTTGCTATGTCAAACCAGAACTCTATGCCGCCTTCAGTATTGTCCACACCGCACTGCTGTGAGTGTGCGTCCTGTGTAGCTTTTACTATTGAAAGTCCGAGTCCGAAATGTCCTTCAGAACGAAGTCGAGCGGCATCCTGACGGTAGAAGCTATCCCATAGCTTTCGTAATGTATCCTGCGGAAGGGGATCACCTGTGTTGAATACGAAAATTCTGTAGCACATATCCAAGTCTTCACAACGGATTACGATTTTTTTCTCTTCCCCTCCGATGTAGGATACTGCATTCGAAATCAGATTGTTGATAACAAACTGAAGCTTTGAAACATCAGCATAGCCGTAAATATCATCAGTGATTCTGTTCTCAATGATGATGCTGTTTTTTTCGAAAATTTTGTTGTGCAGTTTTATTCTATCGTCTATAAATTCATTGATGAGGAAATTACTGTAGTTGAGTTCATCTGTGTGCTGAATATTTGAAAGACTCATCATATTGACGACGAGATCAGTCATTCTTGCACATTCATCAATAATGGTGTCGCAATACTCGTTGGCAGCGTTTTTATCGTCAAGGACGTATTTTATACCCTCAGCATAACCCTGAATTATAGCAATAGGAGTCTTTAATTCGTGAGATGTGTCAGCAATGAACTTTGCACGGGATTTTTGTTCGATGTCTTTTTCCTTAAGCTGTGCAGCGAGAAATTCAGACTTTTCAAGCAGTCTTTCCTGGGTCAGCATAAGAGACTCGTAAAGAGCGTTGATATTTAAAATGGCATCGTCAGTTTCAGTACGAAGAATACTGTCACGTGCGGGGATTCGAATGCTTTTGTCATTTTCTTCTGCCATGATTTTAGTGCCGTAGATGATATCGTTGAGAGGCTTTGTGATTCTTGTAATGTAGAAGTAAATGGCAATTGAAACAGATATGAAAATAACCGTAGTGATGATTATTGCGGAAAGTGAGATTGATTTTGCCATAGCATCGATCAGGGAGTACTCTACAGCGGTTACAAAAATATACTTTCCGGTGTTATCAGGCGTAACGAGCACAAAAAAGTTATCTTGAGTTACGGTATTCGTCGACATACCGGCATATGTTTTATCATCGTACTCGTTAAAAACTTCCGTGGATGCTGAAGAGAAATTAATGATCGGGTTGAAATTCTCTTTGTTTTCGTACTTATCTGAACCGTCAAACATTATTCTGTGGTAACACTTTGCGTAAATATTTTTGGTGTACTCGGATGTTGTGTTGTCTTTTTCGTAAATCTCAACCAGCACATTATGCCGGTTCTCTACATCTGAAATTTTTTTGAGTGCATCACTTGCGTGAAGATCAATTTCAAGCAGCTCCTGACCGGCTTCTTTCATCTCAAACATTTTTGAGCTTTCGATCATGCTCGTGTAAAATGAGCTTGAGGAAAAGAGTGTGACGGAAATAATGAGAAAGAAAATCAGGATAAACTGAACAAAAACCTGAATACGTACATTAGGGAAAAGCTTAAAGCGTTTGCGCTCTTCATAAGCCAAAATCAGTTCACCTCTATTTTATATCCGATACCGTAGATGGTTTTCAGGTGAGCAACGCCCCATGAACCGAGCTTTGAACGAAGACGTGCTACGTGCGAGTCAACATTTCTTGCATCGCCTACGTAGTCATAGCCCCAGATATCGTCAAGAAGCTGTTCTCTTGTGTAAACTCTTCCACGGCTTGAAATAAGTTTCTGCAGTATGTTGTATTCTTTAAGCGTGAGATCTATCTGCTCGTCATCTATTGTAACCTGATGAGCCTCGTTATTCATGACAAGACCGTCAAGGGTTATGATGTCTTTATCGTTTTTAGTTACTCTCGAGTTAACACGTCGTAAAAGAGCATCAATTCTCTTCATAAGAACGGTGGGACTGAATGGTTTTGTCACATAGTCGTCAGCACCTGCATCAAAACCGGTTATTTCGTCAAACTCCGCACTTCTTGCAGTCAAGAGAATAATAGGAACTGAAGAGGATTTGCGTATCTGTCGGCAGAGTTCCCAACCGTCGATTTCAGGGATCATTATGTCGAGAAGACAAAGTTCAATTCTTGGATCAGAATTAAAAATATCAAGAGCTTCTTTGCCTGAAGCAGCCTCAACAGGCTCGTGACCTGAACGTCTTAAAAAGTCACAGACAAGGCGTCTGAGTTTGCTTTCGTCATCAGCAATAAGTACTCGTGCCATAGTCAACCTCCTTAATAATTTGTACTGTACCCGTTAATTTTATCATATTTTACTTTTTAACACAAGTATAAAATAAAACCGCAGTTTTGCTGCGGTTTTAAAGTGACAGTTTTACTTTTTAAGCGTTTCCGTAATTCCGGCGGCAAGGGCTGCAGCCCCTTGGATTTCAGAAGGAATGATGATTTTTGTTGCCTGACCGTCAGCAGCCTTTTCAAAGGCTTCAAGCTTTCTGAGGGTGAGGTAACCGTCACCGGGATTTGCCTGATTGATATAATCAATGGCCTGAGCCTCCGCAAGTTGAATTGTGCGGATTGCTTCAGCTTCACCTTCAGCTTCACGAATCTTAGATTCTTTGACAGCTTCAGCATGGAGAATAGCAGCTCTTTTATCAGCTTCCGCAGCAAGGATAAGTGACTCTTTCTTACCTTCAGCAACGAGAATCTGACTTGCTTTTTCACCTTCGGCACGAAGGATAGATTCACGTCTTTCTCTTTCAGCCTTCATCTGCTTTTCCATAGCGTCCTGGATTTCACGCGGAGGAAGAATATTTTTAAGCTCAACTCGGTTAACTTTGATACCCCAGGGGTCAGTAGCTTCGTCAAGTATGCCTCTGATTTTAGCGTTGATGGTATCTCTTGATGTGAGTGTATGGTCGAGTTCAAGCTCACCGATGATGTTTCGAAGAGTTGTTGCTGTAAGGTTTTCGATAGCAGAAATAGGATTTTCTACACCGTAAGCATAGAGCTTCGGATCAGTAATCTGGAAGAAAACGACAGTATCAATCTGCATCGTAACATTGTCTTTTGTAATAACAGGCTGAGGCGGGAAATCAACTACCTGCTCTTTAAGAGAAACGTTTCTTGCGATTCTTTCAAAAAACGGGATTTTGACGTGAAGACCTGTCTGCCAGGTTGTATTATAAGCACCGAGTCTTTCTACTACATATGCTCTTGATTGCGGCACGATTTTTACGTTTGCAATAATCAGAACCATAACTACGATCAGAAGAAAAATAACAATAAAAATACCTATAAAGTCCATATTAATACTCCTTTTTACTTTGATTTTACAATCAACTTTGCACCTTCTATGGCTTCAACCGTAACAACTGTGTCTTTTTCAAATGTTGTTCCGTCGGATGAACGTGCAGTCCATTCAAGACCGGCCAGAGTTACCGCACCTTTTGAGTGTAAATTGTCAATGGCTTCTACAACGATTGCTTGCTTGCCGATGTAACGGTCAGCATTTGTGGGTTCTTTACGGGAACCGGTAAATCGTTTGACAAAAGGTCGTGTCGCTAAAAGTGTGATAGCGGATACTGCAACAAAAATCAGAACCTGAATCCATATATTCAGATCGAACGCACAGGCAATGAGACCACCGACTGCACCGACGGCAAACCATATGGTCACAAGCTGTACTGTCGCAGCTTCAATAACTACAAAAGCAATAATGAGTGCTATCCATAACCACAGCATGCTATCACCTCCGTTCACGTTTATTCATCATTATATGATGTTATCACAATTATAGCACATATTGTGTAAAAATCAATGAATAAATTATGAATATTGGTATATGTCGTGCGGATGGATTTACTGAACGCTATATATTGTGGTTAGTGCGAAATAGGGATACACGGACGTGTGTATGGTACCTAAAAAATATTCTTTGTGTCGGGAAGCTCTGTTTCTTTTACGTGCCGGAGCTTGTTTATACATTCGTTCAGTGTTTTGATATATTCCTCTGTAAGTCCTTGCTGCATATAATCGTGGAGACATCTTACTCCTATTTCGATGTCTTCAAGCTCGTGGTGAGTCAATAGTGAAACGAGCAGAACTTCATTTTTTTCCCATTCTGAAACTATTGAATCAGTACGTTTTCTGTCTGCTTCTCCCGTAGAAACAGTGATGTCACGATCGCTGATCATCAGTTCTGTTATTTTGTCGATTTTTGTGCAGATCAGAAAATAACTTACTACAGAAAAGACTACTGTAAATAAAAGAATAAACGAGGCAACTGTAAATCTTTTCATGAGTTTTTGTCCTTCTTTACGATAGTATAGTTTTCAAGGCTGTCTGCAAGCATAAAAAGTATTTCATCGGGAGAGATATTATTTTTTCTGAAAAACTTATTCAGTTTATTTTCATCCATATTACAGTCGCTGAAAGACTTTTCAAGGATTTTACCGTCGTTAACAATCATACATTGCAGGCCTTTTTCTTTGGAGGTTGAGTCAAGTGTTTCCTGAGTGATAGGCTGATGCTTCTCCTTGAGCATCACGCTTAACTGACCGTTGGTTTCTATAATTGCAAATTTGACTTCATTGATGTCAAACACATCCTTCTGTCTGAGTTGCTCTATGAGATCTTCCGAAGAAAAACGCAGTTGTTTCATCCGTTTCTGGTCAACTACACCGTCACGGATTATCACAATGGGATTGCCTTCTATTATATTACGCAGCTTTGCACTTTTAAGGCATACGGCAGAGTTTATGATTTCGAGCGACACAAGAAGCAGTACTGCGACGATAGAATTCACAAGCGGTACGCCGTTGTCCTGAATGGGAATGGAGGCGATTTCCGAGAGTAGGATAGTGATTACAAGCTCGGTAGGTTGTAATTCTCCAAGCTGTCTTTTCCCATAAATCTCATGCATACGATAATAAAAAAATACAGAATAGTAACGCGTATCAAAGTAATAAGCATAATATCACCTGATAATATGTTTCTCAACGGAATAAAAATAATACTTTAATTGATATATGTTGTCGTCAATTAAACTATACATTTGTTTGACATTATCTCTGCACAATGATATAATTATCGGATAGAATGGATAAAAATGTGCCGAAGGAGGTGAATGCGTTGGAAAAGAAAAAAATATATCTCATACAGGCAAATTACACTTACTCGGGAAGTGCCCATCTGCCATATGCCGTAGGTATGCTTCAGGCTTTTTCGATGAAGGATGAGAGAGTCGCAAGTATTTACTCTTTTGAACCCATTATCTTTGAACGCAGGTCACCTCAGGATATACTCAACGGTATTTCTGACCCTGCCGTGATAGGCTTTTCCTGCTATGTATGGAATTATGAGTTTAATAAAAAAATTGCTTCTATGGTCAAAGAAAAGTACCCTGAGTGTAAGATAATCTTCGGCGGGCATCATGTACGTGACGGTCATGAACAGCTTGAAAAGTACAGCTTTATCGATGTTCTTATTCACGGTGAAGGAGAAGAAGCTTTCCGTGATGTTCTGCTTTCTTTCGCAGGAGAAAAGGAGCTGGGCGAAGTTAAAAATATCTCGTACAGATTCGGTGCACAATGTATAGATACTCAGAAAGCACCTGTCCTGCTGAGTGATTATCCGTCACCGTATCTCGAAGGCGTTTTTGACCCGATAATTGCTGCTAATCCTCAGTATGAGTTTATTGCATTGCTCGAAACTAACAGAGGCTGTCCGTATTCATGTGCATATTGCGACTGGGGATGCCTTTCTTCTAAACTAAGACTTTTTCCGATGGAAAGAATTCAGGCGGAAATCGACTGGCTTTGTGACAACAAAATTGTCGGTTGCGGCGGCACAGATTCAAACTTCGGTATAATCGAACGTGATGAAACTATTACGGATATGCTCGTTGAGGCGAGAATGAAGAGAGGATACCCGAAGAAGTTCCAGACCTCCTATGCCAAAAACAGTAATGACCGTGTGTTCAGAATCGGAAAAAAATTCGAAGACAGCGGTATGAGTAAGGGAGTTACAATTTCTTATCAGACTATGTCATCCGTGGCGGCTGAAAATGTTCTGAGAAAGAATATTCCAATAGAAACCTTTTCACAGCTTATGAACAAATATAACGAGTGTGGAATCCCGACTTACACCGAGCTGATTCTCGGTCTGCCGGGTGAAACGGTCGAAAGTCTTAAATCAGGAATAGACGAGCTTCTCAGAGCAGGTCAGCATTACTCGCTTTATGTTCACAACTGTGAGCTTCTGCCGTGTTCGACTATGGCAGATGCCGACTATATGAAAAAGTATGATATTGCGGCTACAAAGCTGCCTCTTAATGAGCCTCACCGAGAGTCTGCGGAGAGCGACGGAGTGCCGGAATATTCCCACCTTGTGACAAAGACTTACTCGATGACACAGGAAGATTGGATGGAGATGAACGTATTCGCATATTTTGTGCAGAGTTTCCATCACCTCGGATTACTCAGGTTTGTGGCACTTTATCTCTATGATTCACTCTCTGTCAGCTACAAGGATTTTTATTCAGCACTCATAGATTTTCTCCGTCAGAATCCCGAAACAGTTGCGGGCAAAGCTATGAAGCTTGTAGAAGAAAAGCTTCACGGAGTAATAAATGACCATATTTCCATAACGCTGGCCGATGAACGCTTCGGTAGAGTAGAGTGGCCTTTGGAAGAACTCATTTTTTTGACGACGGTTTATGAGCGTGACCGTTTTTATGAGGAGATAAAGCCTCTTGTCAGAAGCTTTGTCAAGGATAATGACTTTGTCAATGAACTTATTGATTATCAGAGATTTATGATAAAGTATCCTGAAATTACCTGTGAAGAAAAGGATTTCGGATATGATTTTCCGTCATATTTTGAAGCTTTACTCAATTCAGCACAAGCAAAGCTTCAGAAGATGCAGACGAGGATTGTCATTGATAAAAAAGGCTTCCCACTTTCCTGGGAGGACTACGCACGTTTTGTAGTCTGGTACGGCAGAAAGTCAGGAAGTAATTTCTATAAATACAGAAAGGAAGTAAAGCAGTGAAAAATGTCTATTTTGTGCAGACGAATTCAGTTTTCGGTTCAGGCGTAAAGTCTGCTTATCTTCCTTATTCCATCGGTACGATAGTTGCCTATGCCTGGGCAGATGAAAAAATCAGAAGTGAGTATGCTCTTAAAAAGTTTATTTTTATGCGTGACGATGTTCAGACGATTGTGGACGGAATGGAAAATCCGTATCTTGTCGGCCTTTCCTGTTACGTGTGGAGTATGGAATTCAATAAAGCACTTGCTGAGAAGATCAAGGAGAAATATCCTGACTGCTATATAGTAATGGGCGGTCACAGCATTTCACCCGATGCAAGAGAAATGCAGGTGTATCCTTATATCGATTTTCTTACCCACGGTGAGGGTGAAGTGCCTACGAAAGAACTGTTGCTCGCCCTTTGTGAGGGTACACCGCTTGAAAATGTCAATGGTCTTTCATTCAGAAAAAACGGAGAGATAGTGACAACCGATCCGGCACCTGTGTGTGATATCTCAGATTTTCCGTCACCGTACCTTGAGGGTTACTTTGACGAAATTCTCAAGGATACGAGTATCAAATATTCGGTTATATGGGAAACGAACAGAGGCTGTCCCAACCGCTGTGCATACTGTGACTGGGGTGTGCTGAAGTCCAAGGTGCGTATGTTCCCGATGGAAAGACTCAGAGCAGAAATAGAATGGATGGCAAAGAATAAGATTGAGTACATCTACTGCAGTGATGCGAACTTTGCTCTTTTTGACCGAGATGAGGAGATAACTGACCTTATGATTGAGTCGAAAAGAAAGACAAGCTATCCTGAAAAATTCAAAACGAATTTTACTAAAAACAGAGATGAATTCGTTTTCAAGCTCAGCTGTAAGATGTTTGATGAGGGTCTCGGTAAGTCTCCGACTCTTTCTTTCCAGACCATGTCGTCCGAAGCTCTCAAAAATATCGGCAGGACGAATATGAGCCTTGAACATTTCAAAAACCTGATGCAGATGTACACAAACAGGGGTATTATGGCTTACTCTGAGCTGATTCTCGGTCTGCCGGGTGAAACCTATGAGACTTTTGCAAAGGGAATTGAAACCCTTTTCGAGTGCGGACAGCATAAGAGTGTGATAGTTTATCCGTGTGAGCTTTTGCCTAATTCGCAGCTCGGAAGTAGGGAAGCTGTTGAGAAGTATAAAATAGAGGTATGTCGTACTGAATTCAGACAGCACCACTCCGCTGTGGATAGAAATGCTATAAGCGAATACAGCGATAATATCATTTCAACTTATTCAATGAATCTTAATGACTGGAAAAAGTCATATATATTTGCACTCTACGCTCAGGGACTTCATACGATGTGTCTTACGATGATGATAGCGGTTTATCTCTATCACGAAAAAGGGGTAGGATACAAGGATTTCTACGAAGGGCTTATCAGGTGGAGTGAAGAAAACCCCGATACGCTGTGCGGGGAGCTTTACCGTGAATGCACTCGTTTTGTAGAAGATGTAATTGACGGTAAGGATTCATTCAAAAGTGTGTTCGAAGGCTTCGGACAGACCACGTGGGGATTCGACGAGTATCTTTTTATGAAAGGTGCTGTTAATCCCGAAGAGTTTTACGGGGAGATCAGAGAATACATCGCGTCATACGGTGCTGATGCGGATATAACGGATGATCTTATAAAATACCAGAAAGGTATAATCAAGAAGATGAATATGACTCGCCTTGATATCAGTCTGGAGTATGATTTTGAGTCGTATTTTGATGCTATTCTCAATAACAGCTATAAGCCGCTTGAAAAGCGTAAAAATACTGTTACCGTAACTGAAGAAAATCCCGTTTCGACGATCGATGAGTATGCAAGGGAATATGTCTGGTACGGAAGACGTGATGATGCACCCGTATACTCAGCTAAGAGAAATAATCTTAAAGTAACCTATTAAAATGGAGGAATGTGCCGTGAAAAAGATATATTTTGTGCAGGCAGGTTTTGCTTTTGATAAGTCTGTTTATCTGCCTTATGCCACAGGATGCCTTGCGGCATATTCGTTGCAGTTTGACGATTTTAAGGAGCATTACGAGCTTGGCGGATTCTTTTATAAAAGGGAAAAGACTGATGATATTATCCGCAGGATGGAAGATCCTGCAGTAGTAGCTTTTTCAAACTATGCATGGAATGTTGAGTTCAACAAAGCACTTGCTAAAAAAATCAGACGTCAGTATCCTGAATGTATTATAATTTACGGCGGACACAGCGTAAGAAATGAAAGTACACAGCTTCTTTCGGAATGTGACTTTATTGATTATCTCATTTTCGGTGAAGGTGAAGAACCGTTTTATAATCTGCTTATGGCAGTCGCAAACGGTACTGATCCCGATAAAGTTGAAAATATTGCCTACCGTAAAAACGGACATCCCGTGCTGACGCCGAGAAGCGGATGCAAGGAAATTTCAGACTATCCGTCACCGTACCTTACAGGTCTTTTTGATCCGATAGTGCAGGCGGAAACGGTCGAACTTCTGTCTGTAATAGAAACAAACAGAGGTTGCCCGTATAAGTGTGCTTACTGTGACTGGAGTGCTAAAAGCAAAGTTCGCTTTTTTCCTATGGAAAAGGTGAAAGCGGAGCTTAAATGGCTCTCTGATAACAAAATCGAATATTGCTTCTGTGCGGATGCGAATTTCGGTATGTTCAGACGTGATATTGAGGTTGCTGATTACTGCATTGAACTAAAAAAAGAAACAGGATATCCTGATGTTTTCCGTCCATGTTATGCAAAGGAAAACGATGAAATTGTGTTTGAGATCTGCTCAAAGTTTAATGAGTATCATATGGACAAGGGTGCTACTATGGCTTATCAGAGTCTTTCGTCAGATGCACTCGAAAACGTTAACAGAAAAAATCTCACTATGGAGCATTTTGCTGACATAGTTAAAAAATACAACCATGCCAAAATCCCGACTTATTCTGAATTGATACTTGGTCTGCCGGGAGAAACCTACGACTCATTCTGCGATGGACTTTGCAAACTGCTTGAAGCAGGACAGCATAACTCCGTAAGTGTTTATCATTGTGAAGTTTTGCCTAACTCCATAATGGGTAGTGCTGAGTACATCGAAAAGTATTCTATCAAGTCAAATAAAGTAAAATTCAATCATATCCATAGTGCAGAGACAGAGGAGGAAGTGCCCGAGTACTCTGAAATAGTTATGGGCACTCACACTATGACTAAGGAAATGTGGATAAAGTCAAATCTCTTTTCTGTCACTCTCCAATGTTTCCACAGCCTGGGTCTGTTGAGATGCTTCGCTATTTATGCCCATTACGAGAAGGGGATCAGTTACCGTGAGTTTTATGACAGACTGTTCCGCTTTGTGACAGAAAATCCAGATACTGTTTTCGGCAAGGTGCTTGCACGTTATGAGGACAGACTTACACATTCGCTTGAAGGTGACTGGAATTATCACAATCCTGTTTTCGGCAATATCGTATGGTTTTTCGAAGAGGGAATGTTCCTTGAGTGTATGTATAATAATGAGAAATTTGATGCTGAAATTCAGCCGTTTCTCAGCTCTCTCGGAATTGACCACGCAGTATTCTCTGAGCTTAAAATGTATCAGAAAGCAGTTCTTCGCAGACCGAATAAAAAAGGAGCTGAACTTAAATTCAGCTACGACTTTGCGAAGTATTTTGATGACGTTTATTCAGGTGAATACAAACCCCTTGAAAAATGCGACGTAAACATCATATTTACAGAGAACCGTATGTTTGATGATTGGTACTCGTTTGCAAAAAATATCGTCTGGTTTGGCAGACGAAAGGGTGCTACTATGTACACATCGGACAAGGAAATGTATAAAACGATCAGAGGTGATCGGGTTGAAGAAAACTAAACTGCAAAAAGTACTCCTTTTTGTAAGCGGCCTTATGCTTTCGTGGTTTATAATTCCGATAGTTTTCAGCGGAATTGTAAATATCGGAAATATAACGGGAATAATTATCTTCGGTGTATTATTCCTTCTTATCCTGAAGTCAGACAGTTCATTGAAGCTTTTGAAAAAGGCTCGTTCAAAGAAGTCGGGAAAGATATTCCTGAGCTTTGTATGCGTAGTTTTGTCGGCAGTGATTTTACTGGCAGGATTTGAAACGGTTCTGATGGTTACTGCAGCGGCTAAAGATCCTGAGCCCGCTTCTACTGTTGTAGTCCTTGGTTGCCGTGTGTACGGAGAGAGACCGAGCCGTATGATGGTTGCGAGGCTAAAGGCTGCACAGAAATATCTTGAAGAAAACCCGGATTCAGTCTGTATCCTCTCGGGAGGGCAGGGTCCGGATGAGGGAATATCCGAAGCAGAGTGTATGTACCGCTATCTCGTCGAAAACGGAATTTCTCCCGAACGTCTTTTCAAAGAAGACAAGTCGACTTCTACACGTGAAAACCTTCTTTTCTCAAAAGAAATAATTGAACGGGAAGGGCTTAATCCCTGTATTGCGATAGCTACAAATGAATTTCACGAATACAGAGCACAGCGAATTGCACAGACGCTCGGAATCAAAAGCGGAGCCGTTTCTGGAATTACGGAAATATGGGTAGTACCTACCTATTACATCAGAGAATTGTACGGTATTTTATACGAATGGATATTATAAAAAGAGGACGGAAATATCCGTCCTCTTAGTTGTTTTAGTTATTGGATTGCTGATCAGCCGAAAAGACCGAATGAAATTCCACCGACGATAAGTCCTGCGGCAAACACTCCCAGAGCGATTGTAGGTAAAGCACGTCGTATACGTATATCCATAACTGCTGCCACAAGAGCACCTGTCCATCCGCCCGTACCGGGAAGGGGAATCGCAACAAGAAGAAACAATCCCCATACACCGTACTTTTCAATGGTTTTGCGATGCTTTTCGGCCTTTTTTTCCATTTTTGCGATTATCTTTCCGAAGTGTTTCCATTTTCTCATCCAGTCAAAAATCTTGCGGATGAAAAGAAGAATAAACGGTATAGGAAGCATATTGCCGATAAAACAGAAAAAGAAGGCACTCCACACATTCATTTCAAGCAGACGTGCGGCAATCAGTCCACCCCTCAATTCAAGGACAGGCAAGACTGAAATTACAAAAACTGTAAGCTCTTTTGGTATGGTGGTTCCGAATAAAGTGACCAACGAGTCAACTATACTTTCGACCATATCTTTCACTCCGTAATAACTTTATTTTTGACGAGGTAATTGTAGGATTTTGTCAGGATGGTTTTGTCGTTGTCAAAGCGAAGTTTTGTGAGTGCCTTTTCATAACCGAGCCAGATGTAATCCTCAATCTCTTCCTTTTGTATTATCGTCTGTGTGTCTTCTGTGGAAGCGAGATAAATTGTAACATTCTTCTCCACTTTTCCCTGAATGGTATACTGACTTTTAGTGATGAAATCAGGATGGATATTTATATGTATCCCTGTTTCCTCAAGCACTTCACGGTAGGCCGTCTGGCTGTCGCTCTCGCCAAGCTCAACGTGACCCTTCGGGAAGCCCCAGTGGGCACTACGACGGTTCTTGATAAGAAGGAATCTTATCATTCCACCGATGTTACGGTAAACGACTGCACCGCATGAACGCTCATACAGACAGTCAAGTGTGTGTTCACGGTTTACTACCGCAAAGTCGATTGCATTGATGATATCAATGTTTATAAATCTTGTACTCTTAGGTGCTACAATCCAATCAATTTCATCACAATTTTTGTAATGTACAATTCCGATTACTCTTCCGTCAAAGCTGCGTACCGGGTGATTGATACCCATAATGAATGCTCCCTTGACCGGAGCATTATACTGCTTTGCTCCCTCAACCTCACCGTAGTTGAGTTCATAAGTAAAACCTTGCTCATTGCTGTAAGAATGAATTGGATGAGTCACCTTGATACGAACATATTTTCCAAGCATGTTCTTAACTCCTCCACCGTACACTCAGTACGGATTTACAGCAGACAGCAGAAAACAAAATACATTGTATTATCTGTCTGCATTCTTTTTACCATAGTATTATACATACTATTCGAAAAAATTACAATAGTAAATTTCGAATTTAAGGTTCTATTTTGACATATAATTCACCGAGGTGAAGCATATGATGTGTCTTGTTATGAAAAAAAGCAGGATCATTACAGTTTTAAGTATCGTTATTGTAATTACGCTTGCTGTATCTTCAGCAACAGCAGTTGTTGTGAATCTGATCGTCAATCCGCACTCAACAGTTTCTGCACAGATGATTGAGAAGAATAAAAACTCGGTTATGATGACTGTTAATGTTTACGGGTATACAGATACTGATGCTTTGATGAGAGCTTTTAAAGATACAGATGTTGTGTTTTTCATAAGCGAAGATTTTTTTGAGAGATTTCCCTTGAAGGTTAAATCTATCACAGAAAACGGATATCAGATAGGAATATTCGAAGAGGATATAAGCAATCTTACACGAAATGAAGTTTATGACCGTCTTGCTCTGAGGATCGAACGTATGGCAAGAGTTACAGGTAAGAACACATATATGGTACGCCTGGCTCAGAGTGATGCTGACGAGAAAACGGTAAACCTTATATCATCTCTTGGACTCTTACCGTTACAATGGACAAAAGAAGGAGCGGACGACAGAATAAGAGGAGGGGACATCATACTTGCAGATGAAAAATCTGCAGAAAATCTTCTTAAGAAAATCTCTGCAGAAGGGTTTGAAATAATATCTGTGGATGCAATTTAAAAGTCAGATGGTTTTAAAACTCTCTCTGAAAGACTGATTATGTACCTGTGAAGCGGTAAGAGAACGAGTGTAGAAGAGATATTGAAAAAAGTGTGAAAATTTGCAATTAACGTACGTGTGGCAGGCAGTTGGATTTTACTCTCAGGAAAAAGAAAGAAAATGATACCGAAAACAATACATCCGAAGAGATTTATAATTAAGTTTGTCATCATCAGCGTTTTTACATTCTTTCCCATACTTAATGAAGCGAAACACTCAGGCAAGCATTTACCTACATTCATTCCGAGCAGTACCGGTATGGCAACAGAAAAGCTGATAAGGCCTGTAGCGCAGACATTTTGAAGAATACCGACGGAAACGGATGAACTTTGTAAAACGGCAGTAAAGGCTATTCCGCAAAGAAAAAGCAGAAAAGGATTTCTGAAGTTCAGTATAATTCCTGAGAAAAATGGTGAGTCTGCGAGCGGACGTAAGCTTATCTCCATTTGTTCTATACCGTAAAAAAGAATACCTGCACCCAAAAAAAGAGAAGCTGACTGCAAGGCTTCTCTTTTTTTTGAAAACATTTTCTGCACGGCACCGATCAGGATAAAAAACGGTGCGAGATAGGAGGGTTTTAAGACTGAAAGGAAAGGGGACGAAGCGTCAATGTCTGCGAGTCGTATTATCTGTGCTGTGACAGTAGTGCCGATGTTGGCACCCATTATTACAGGTACCGCCTCGGACAGTCCCATTATACCTGATTCGACAAGACTCATAGCCATAAGTGTTGTTGCAGTCGAGCTTTGGATGATTCCCGTTACGCCCGCACCGAGGAAAACGGATTTTAACGGTTTGTCCGTGGTTTTACGAAGTAATGTATTTGCTTTTGTTTGGGCCAGTTGTCCCAAAGAATCAGAAAGCAGATTCATACCGAAAAGAAAAAATCCGAGACTGCTCAGAAAACTTAAAAAAGAAGAAAGCGACATTTTGAAAACCTCCGTTTTAATATACGGGGCAAATGTCGCTTTTAGTCCTTATTTTATTTTTTCAAAGTCTGAAGCACCGTGTTTGCAGAGGGGACAGATGAAATCATCGGGAAGCTCACCCTCGTGGACATAACCGCAGATTTTGCATCTGTAAGCACTTTCAGCCTTGGTTTCAACTGCTTGCGGCTTCGGCTTGATGTTCTGATGGTAGTAGCTGTATGTTACGGACTCATCATCATTCAGGATTTCACCATCGACGACGTTTGCGATAAACATTGTGTGTGTGCCGAGGTCAACAGCTGAGTAAACAGTAGCACTTAAAAAAGCACAACTTGCCTGAGTGATATACGGAATGTTGTTGGCACTCTTTTCGTATTTATCAAAGTCTGAAAATTTATTCACACTTTTGCCGCTCTGAAAACCGAAGTGCTTGAATAAATCAAACGGAGCATTTACAGAGAGCACGGAAACGTTGAATTTTCCTGAGTCGACAATCATATCGTGGGTTTTGTTGTCTTTGTTTACGGTTACTGCGATTCTGTTAGGTGTCGTTGTGACCTGAATTACTGTATTGACAATGCACCCGTTAAGACTGCCGTTTACATTTGCAGTAATTACGTAAAGACCGTATCCTAATTTAAACATAGCGTTGTTATTCATATCTTTTCTCCCAGATTGTTTATTTTATTTTATTATATTATATATTATTTTTTGCAGGAAAAAAAGATTGAAATGAAAAAAATTTTATATTATTATATTCTTAAATATTTCTTTTTCAGGAGGATACTATGAACGATTTCAGATTCAGACAGGTACACCTTGATTTTCACACCTCACCCGCAATTCCCAGAGTGGGCGAGGCTTTTGATAAGGATGAGTGGCAGAGGATAATAAAACTCGGTCACGTGGACTCGATTACTGTTTTCTCAAAGTGCCATCACGGATATTCTTTCCATCCGTCTAAGGTCAATGAAATGCACCCCACACTCAAGTTTGACCTGCTTAAGGCACAGCTTGACGCTTGTGCGGAGATAGGTGTCAAAGCACCTGTATACATTTCTGCAGGATATGATGAAAAGGATGCGATCGAGCATCCTGAGTGGTTGCACAGAAGAAAGGAAGACTACAACGAAACAGGAGATTTCTTCAGAGCTACTTTCCATCTTATGTGCCTGAACACGGGATACCTTGATAAACTCCTTGCTGAAATAGAAGAGGTTATGCAGGTGTATAATCCGTGTGAAATCTTCCTTGATATCGTTGGTGAAAGAGTATGCTACTGTGCAAAATGCCGTGCAGATATGGCAAAGGAAGGACTCAGCTATCTTAATGAAGATGATGCACGTGCCTTCGGCAAAAAGGTTTACAGACATTATCTTGACGAAGTTGAGAGAGTAGTCAGAAAGTACAGCGACACAACTGTAATATTCCAAAATTCAGGTCACCTCACAAAGGGCAGACGTGATCTAGTAGATACTATGTCACACCTTGAGCTTGAGAGTCTTCCGACAGGTGGCTGGAGCTATGACCATTTTCCGATGTCTGCATCTTATGCAAGAACACTCCGCGATGATTACCTTGGTATGACAGGTAAATTCCACAAATCATGGGGTGAATTCGGCGGATTCAAGCATCCGAACGCTTTGAGATATGAGGCTGCACTTTCACTCGCTGTAGGTGCAGGTTGTTCAATAGGTGATCAGATGCATCCCAACGGACAGCTCAATGCATCTACATTCGGTCTCATCGGTGCTGCATATTCGGAAGTTGAAGCAAAAGAACCGTGGTGCAAGGGAGCTAAGGCTGTTGCAGATATCGCTGTGCTTTCTACTGAAGTGCAGGGCGGAAGCTGGTTTTCTGACAGCGTAAAGCCCGACGTCGGTGCAAACAGAATTCTCTTTGAAACTCACCGCCTGTATAACTTCATAGACCTTGAAGAGGACTTCAATAAGTACAAGCTTCTTATTCTTCCTGATTCGTGGAGATTTGACGAAAATCTTAAAAAGAAGGTTGCGGATTATCTTGCGAACGGCGGTAAGCTTCTCCTTTCAGGTGTGTCCGGTCTTGATGAAAATGACGAATTCTGCGTGGATACGGGAATCAGTTACAAGGGAATAAATGAATTCAGCCCGACTTATTATATCCCTGATTTTGAAACAGTAAACGGTACTACTCAGTATCTTATGAGAGCAGCTTCGCACCGTATTGAAAACGTTGATGCACAGGTTATAGCGTACGGTCAGGATCCGTATTTCAACAGAACTCCCGACAGATTCTGCTCACATCAGCACGCTCCGAATAATACAGACTATACATATCCTGCAGCAGTAATCAAGGGTAATATTGCTTACGTTGGTTGGGATGTTTTTGCGGGTTACGGCAAATACGGTGATTTCCACCAGAAGGAAATGGTAAACCATATCATCGGACTTCTTGTCGGTGATGAGCTTACACTTGAGACAACAATGCCTGACAGAGGTGTAGCGACAGTTATGCAGCAGGAAGGAAGAAAGATAGTTCACCTTCTTTTTGCTCATACGACCAACAGGGGAGAAAACACTGAGGTTATTGAGGACATAGTGCCTCTTTACAATATCAATGTCTCAGTCAGATGCGATAAGCCGTCAAAGGTTATCCTTGCACCGCAGAACGAAGAGATTGATTTCACATATGCTGACGGTAAGGTTGAATTTACTGTGCCTGAAGTGAATGTGCATCAGATGATTGCTATCGAATAAGGAGTGACAGAATGGAATACATAAAGGAAATATTGGCGGTAAATATACCGGCAAGTGTTGCAGTTATTTGTCTTATAGGTTATTTCTGGGGAATGGCAGCAGTCTTTATTGCAAAGCCTATTAAAAATGCGGAATCGTTTTCAATAAAACCTGTAGATAATGCCGGAAAGACGGAAATCCGCGTTTACTATGGTGGAATATCATTTGCATTGGGTGCATTCCTTCTTTATCTTACGCTCGCCCTCGGCACACCCGTTTATTCACTGGTTGGTGGCCTGTTTTTTGCGACAACTGTTCTGGTAACAAGAACGATTTTTCTTTTCGTTGACAAGGGTTGGAAGTGCCCTTACACAAAACTTGCGATTCCGGCAGAAAGTTTTTTCGTGATTGCCCTGTGGATTTGCTTCATTCTTTCAAAAGTTTTATATTAACTAACAAAAAACGGTGCAGTTTATGAACTGCACCGTTTTTAACAAAGTTTTTTTCTGATTTTTTCTATCGTTTCGTCACTAACACCTGTACTGAGAATATAATCTATAACAGAACCGTATTTCTGCTCGATACTGTCTATAACGTTTTCCATAGTTTCGGGCAGGGAATAGTGCTTTTCGCTGCGTGAATCCCAAAGAAGGTCACTGTGAGTCTGAATGTAGGACTTTACATAAGTATAGGTTTGCTGATAATCTGCCACAATGTCTTCTCTTGAAACTCCTGCAATGCTGAGAAGGAGCATTGTAAGAATTCCGGTTCTGTCTTTGCCGAAGAAGCAGTTATAGAGAATTACTCCTTCCTTGGCATCTGCGATGACGTTAAGAATTTTTGCTATATTTTCTTTATAATTCTCAATTATCATTTCGTATGTCTGTGCAAGGTTGAGGCTCATTCCTTCGTTTGTGGCGACGTTGAGCTCAAACAGCGGCAGATTGTAAACGTCAGCACCCTCAATACGTTCGAGTCTGAGGGGAGTTTCGGTCGCTTCATAAGTCCCTCTGAGGTCTATTACAGTACACACTCCGAGCATGCTGAGTTTTTCAATCTCCCAATCCTCAGGAGTGTCAACTATTCCGCAACGCAGAAATCTGCCGAATTTTGTAGAGCCGCATTTTGTAGGATAACCGCCGATGTCACGGCAATTGAGAATATTTGTAAAAATGTGTCGTCTTAAAATGCTCATATTACTACCTGCCGAGGAAATATGCTGCCAGTACGATCGCACCGAGAATGATTCTGTAAATTCCGAAAATATTGAAATTATGCTTTTTGATGAAATTCATAAGGAATCTGATACATAGCAGGGAAATTGCGAATGCTGTAATCATACCGTTTACGAGTATAACGAATTCCATAACAGAGAAGTTGAAGCCGTATTTCAGGATTTTTAGTGCTGAAGCACCAAGCATAGCGGGGACAGCGAGGAAAAATGTGAATTCTGAAGCTACTGTTCTGGAAGTACCGATGGAAATACCTCCGAGGATTGTTGAGCCTGAACGTGAAGTTCCGGGTATTAGTGAGAGTGCCTGAAAAAGACCGATAAGTAAAGCGTCTTTATAAGTCAGTTCAGTCAGCTTTGTTACTCTCGGTTTTCTCTTTTTATTAACGAATTCAATAACGATAAATAGAATACCGTATATTATAAGAGTAATGGCAACCGTGATGTGATTGTAAAGATACTTATCAAGAAGGTCGTCGAAAAGCAAACCGAGCACACCGGCAGGGATTGAGCCGACGAGGACTTTTAACCAGAGGTTAATGCTCGCTTTGCGGAGTTTAAAAGCTTTTTTAGTATCAGAGACAGGAACAGCTTTAAAAGGCCAGAGTTTGTTCCAGAACATAACTATAACCGCCATTATAGCTCCGAGCTGAATTACAACGAGAAACATCTCGAAAAACTCAGGGTTTACACCCTTGAACTGACAGATTTTTTCAAGCAGTATCATATGTCCCGTACTGCTGACGGGTAACCATTCAGTAATACCTTCGATGATTCCGAAGAGTATTGATTTGAGAACATTGATTATATACATTAAGAACCTCCTGCGGATTGATAGTATTTTCTATGCATCAGTATTAAGGATTATACAACAAAGTGAAATATATTTCAATCGTTTTGAAAAGAAAAGAGCGACGATTGCTCGTCGCTCTGAATTTATCTATGTGTGCTTACCACTTGATTTCGTAAACAGACTTTGTGCCGAGAGGAATGATTGCGCCTGCTTTATCAAAGTTGATTGTCCACTTGAGATCATAGTTAGCTGTGAGAACATTACCTGTTGCAGCATCTACTGTGACAGTAATTGTTGATGAGGGGTAGTTCATAGCAGCGTTACCTGTGATGCTCTTTGCGATGCCGGGGATGTTTTCGTTGATAGTGCCGGGAAGGATAACGTTGTGTGCTTTCGGGTTATGACCTGCACCGTGCTTGTGAGCATCTGACTTACCGTCAGCAACTGTTGTGATAGTGATAGTGTAGATGCCGTTGCTCTCAGTACATGTAGCTGACTTAACGTCTGAAGCAGTAAGCTTACTTGCGTAGCTCTCACCTTCAACGGGGAACTTAGCCTTGATGTCAGCTCCTGTGTATGTAGCTGCACCCTGAGACTCCTTCTGGAGTGTTTCATCCAACCAAGAGTCACCGCCGAGTGTCTTATAAACTGCGTTAAGAACACTGGGAACTGTGGGAGAAGCTGCAAGATAGTTTGTAACAGATTTCTGCTCTACTGACTTAGCACTTGTCTTTACCTTGTTGATAGCTGTGTTGAAGTAGTTGAGAGTCTCAACACCGTCAGCGGGCTTCTTCTTAGTGTCAGCAGCTGCGCCACCCTTATCATCTGCGGGTGCATCGGTGCTGCTATCGCCTGCGGGTGCCTGAGCATCGCCGTCAGCCGAAGGTGCATCGGTTGTACCTTCAGAAGACTCAGCGTCTACAGACTCTTCCTGATCTGCAAGGCTTCCTGCAAGTGAATCTTCAAGAGAAGAACCGCCATCTGATTCAGCACTTCCCGAAGAAACGGAATAAGCTGTTTCTTTTACCACCTCTGCGAGTGTTTTGAAAGCAGCAGAAACGTTGAAGAAGAAGATTACTGCACAAAGGACAGCTGCGATACACTTGATGATGTGTGCTCTGTTAGCTGCTTTGATTTCAGGGTTTTTCTTATCTTCAATTCTCTGAGCCTTTCTTTCAAGCTTCTTTTCAGCTTTTTCAGCCTGTTTGGTAGCTTTGTCTTTCTTGACCTTAGGAGCTTTTTCTTTCTTGCTCATAATCTACGACCTTTCCATAGTTTTTTGCTATTATACAACATAAAAAGATAATTTGCAATAGATTGTTTACAATTTGTTAAATTTATTCGTGATAAAATGATTTTATCGGTCGTTGATTATACAAAGTTTACATATTGTTAATACAGAACTTTTGTAAATGAGTTGACTTTGAATTTCAAAGTATTATAATAATACATTGCAATGTTGAATATCAAACTTTATATGAGGTGAAAAAGTGGATAACGATAAATTTATAAGCACCAGACTCAGAGGTCTGTCACACAGAATTCATCGTTTTTTTGAAAATAGTCCTAATAAGAAAAAAATAGATTCCATCACAGGTACTCATGGTTGGATTATAGCTTTCCTTTCTTGCAACAGAGACAGAGACATATTTCAGAAAGATGTCGAAAGGGAGTTTGATGTTACACGATCTACTGCGTCAAAGGTTATCGATCTTATGGAGCAGAAAGATCTTGTCAGGCGTGAACATGTTTCTCGCGATGCAAGGCTGAAAAAGCTTGTGCTTACTCAGAAGGCAGAATCAATCGCTGAGCTTTTTGAAAAGGACAGAACTCTTCTTGAAGAAACCCTGACTATGGGTTTTAATGAAGATGAGAAAAAGCTTTTGTGTGAATTTATAACGAGAATGAATGATAATCTGAAAAAATCAGTTGAGGAGGAATGAAAATGCACGTAATAAAAAAACTCGCAGGGTGCATAAGAGAATATAAGCTTCAGACGATACTCAGTCCGCTTTTTATAGCTCTTGAGGTTCTTATTGAGGTAATGATTCCGTTTATAACGGCAAAACTTATAGACAGTATCGAAGCACAGGCTACGATAGCAGAGATTGCAAGACACGGAGGTATACTCGTCCTTCTTGCGATGCTTTCCTTGGTTTGCGGTGCATTGTCAGGACATTTCTGTGCCGTAGCTTCAAGCGGATTTGCAAAAAATCTCCGTCACGATCTTTTTTATAAGGTACAAAGCTACTCTTTTTCAAACATTGATAAGTTCTCTACGTCGAGTCTTGTTACCAGACTCACAACTGACGTAACCAACGTACAGAACTCCTTTATGATGGTGATCAGAACTGCGATAAGAAGCCCGATGATGCTTGCTTTTTCAGTCATTATGACAATGAGAATAAGCAAGAAGCTTACTTTGGTTTTTCTTACGACCATTCCGTTCCTTGCTGTTGGTCTCACCTTTATGCTTAAAAAGGTTATGCCGTTTTTCAAGAAGATATTTAAAAAGTATGATGCACTTAATAATTCCGTGCAGGAAAATATCAGCGGAATCAGAGCAGTTAAGTCTTTCGTAAGAGAGGATTACGAAAAGCAGAAGTTTGCAAAGGCATCAGACGATGTATGCGACAATTTCACAAGAGCAGAAAAGCTTATGGCACTTTCAAGTCCTCTTATACAGATGGCGATTTACGTTGTTATGCTTCTTATCTGCTTCCTCGGGGCAAAAACTATTATCACATCAGGAAATACGGAGCTTACGGTAGGCGGACTCTCATCAGTTATGACATACGGTATGCAGGTGCTTATGAGTCTTATGATGTTTACCATGATTTTTGTTATGATTACGATGTCAATGGCATCGGCAAACCGTATAGTCGAAGTACTC
>JAGBFD010000035.1 GCA_017936645.1 Clostridia bacterium | reverse complement strand
GCTAAAAAATATAATGTGGAGCTTGAGGTTATTTCAAGCCTTAACCCGATTCCGGGCACAATGGTAAAGGAGACAGCTAAAATGGAAAAAATGTTAGTAAGAGGCGTAACTAAAGATACAGACGCTTCAAGAATTTCAATCAGCGGACTCAACGATGTTCCCGGTGTGGCATTCAAAATTTTCTCAAGCATGGCTGCAAAGAACATCAACGTTGATATCATCCTTCAGTCAGTAGGACGTGACGGCACAAAGGATATCGCTTTCACAGTAAGTGAAGCACACGCTGACGAGGCTATCGAAGCTATCAATAAGCTTCCGTTCATCGGTGATGCAAAGGTTGTACGTGATGACAGCATTGCAAAGATTTCTGTAGTAGGTGCAGGTATGGAAACTCATCCGGGCACAGCTTCTACAATGTTTGAGGCTCTTTTCAATCAGGACATCAATATTCAGATGATCTCTACAAGCGAAATTAAAATCTCAGTTCTCATCGACCGTAAAGATGCTGACAAGGCTGTTGCAGCTGTCCACGAGGCATTCTTCGGAAATGACTGATAACTTAAAAAGGGCTGTAAAAAAAGCGCAGACCGCATAAAACAATATAAATCAAGGGATTCTTACTGAACATATACCTGTAAGAATCCCTTAAATATTCAAAAAGTGCAAATTTGTAATATTTTATGTTTTATGCTACAAACAAACCTCGCCACTCGACGTACCTTTGTACGCCTTCGGGTAAGCAAAAACAAGCCTGAGTGCTTGTTTTTGCTCGGTTTGTCCGTTCTGCATCATTTTTTCCTATCCCCTGAAAGGGAGCTGTAAAAAACTTTCGTTTTTTACAGCTCCCTTTATCTTTTTATCAGGTTTTATCGCGGCATTCTGTTGCCACTGCCGAAGCCGTCGGGAGGTGTCTGCATTCCGCCGTGTCCGCCTTTTCCACCGCCCTGCATACCTCCACCGGGCATACCGTTGGATGCTCCCGTAACTGCAGATGTCATTTCGACTGAGGTTGAAGCCGAGTCGCTTAAAACGTTATATGTGTTTCCCTGTGTAATTTCCGGGCAGGAGATTACTGCACATTGGTAAGATTTGACAGGTGAGCAGGAGAGAATTTCTTTTCCGTCAGAAGTTTTGACTTTCAAAGAATTTGTTCCGCTGACATTTGCGAGCATTGCACCCTGATTGGTTGCACTTGTGAAGTTCATGGCCATACCGGACATTCCCGTAGCGACGAATATTCCGCCTGAAATTACGGCACTTGAACCGTAGTCGAGCGCTCCGTTGCCGCTGTTGGTCGGACCCCATACATAAGTTTCTCCGCCGGTTACTTCAAGACTGCCGTTGGAATCAACTCCGTCACCGCCTGCATCAATCGTGATTTTGCCTCCGCTGATTTTGACGTAAGAATTATTATCTGCAGCAAAATTATCACGCTTCATGCCGCCGCCAAATCCACTTTCGTCGACACCGCCTGCAGCATTGATGCCGTCATCGCTCGATTTTATTGTGATCGTTCCGCCCGTAATTGATACTGTCTGACCTTCAATTCCTTCGTAACTTTCCGATATCGTCACCGTACCGCCTTTTATAACGGTGTCAGAGTCTGCGTGAATTCCGTCATCACCTGATTTCAGAGTGAGAGTTGCATTGACGGCAAGGCTTGAGTTTGAGTGGATTGCATCGTCTGCACTGTCACAGATTATGCTGCTGCCGTTGATGCTGAGGTCTCCTCCTGATTTTATTCCTTTGGCACTGACAGTATCATCGGCAGTTGATGAAGTCTGATTCATATGCGGAGCAAATTCTTCCTGCTTGGCTTCAGCGTTTGCACTGCCTGAGCCCGACGTTATTTTATAAGTGCCGGATTCAATGCTGATACTGCTTGAAGAGTCAATTCCGTCTCCTTCGGAAACTGTTTCGAAACTGCATTTCTGAAGGAAAATAAAACCAAGGGAAGCATCATCGGTATTTTCAGCGTGAAAACCGTCTTTACCGCTTGTAAGTTTAAATGAGGAATCGGTTGCACGTATGCTGTCATTTGCATCGATTGCATGACTACCGGCATAAACGGTGTAACTGCCACCGGAAAAAACAAGGTCATCCTTTGAAACTATACCGTGACCGTTCGTACAGGAAACTTTAAGCGTTCCGTTGCCGTTAAAGGTGAGGTCGGATTTTGAAAATACAGCTGAGTCTATATTGTTTTCATCGATATTTTTAAATTCACCTGAAACGCTGAGAGAATTCTGTGTTTTATCAGCAAGAGTGATGACAACCTTATCCGCTTCTTTAACGTAAACAGGGGCACTTGTCTTGCAGGTGATTTCAGCCGAGTTTAAGATGAGACGGGGCTTTTCCGTGTCTTTACAGTTTACGATTATCTGACCGTCCGTAAGCTTGCCTGAGAGAATATAATCTCCTTCTGCGGAAATGGTTATTGTGTTCCCTGCGATGTTTACGGAGTTATCAGTTGATGTGCTTTTGTTATCAGCAAGGGTTATTTTTGCACAGTCGGATTCGTTATAATCTGCGTTTACGTCACGGTCGGAAAACATATCTCCTGCTGAAAGTGTCGTGATTTCTGCCGTCTGAGCTGTGGGAGCTGTGGTTTCTTCAGGGTTCTGTGCAGATGAACAGCCACACGTAAACAGTAAAAGGAAAGCAAGAAAGACTGAAATTGATTTTTTAAAGTTCACAGATATTCACCTCGTCAAGAGAAAGACTTACTTCGAGATTTCCGTTAAGGCAACGGATGTCATCAATGAAAGCCTTTTCTTCATTTAAATTTTTCAGGTTGACCTTGTATGTGAGTTTGTACATACTGCCCATATTTGAAGTTTTTGAAAGTGTGAGGGTATGACTGGTTGTGTACTTTTCAAAAGTTTTTTCAAATACATCAGTATAATTAAGATTTTCAGGGATTGTTATTTTTAGTATTCTCTCTTTTGATTTCAGGGCTGATTTGTAAGAAATGAAATTAAAGACGAGCATAATTACTCCGAGAATCAAAGAAAAAAGTACCGCATAAGCGAGGTAACCCATACCTGCAATCAGACCTGCTCCCATCGCAAGGAAGATGGTTGCAATTTCCTTTGCGGTTCCGGGAACAGAACGGAAACGTACGAGGCTGAATGCACCTGCAACAGCTACACCTGCGCCGATATTTCCGTTTACCATCATAATGACTGCACAAACAACGGCAGGCAGCATTGAAAGTGTCATTACAAAGCTTTTTGTGTATCTGCTTTTCCACGCATAAACGAGAGCTAAAAAAACTCCGATGAGAAGCGAAACTCCGATGCACAGAATGAATTTTTCAACGGGAATTACCGTAGCTGTTTCTGAATCAAACAGACCTTTGAAAATTGTGTTTTGCATAATTATTTTTCTCCTTTTTTGTTAAGAAAAGCTTTATAAGCCTCTCCGTATTTTGAAAATGATGTTTTGAAGATTTTTTCTTCACTCAGAAAAGCTGTCAGCCAGAGTGGAATGGCTGTTGCAGATTTGATTTCCATAAGAACTGTATCTTCAGGAAGAATTCTTTCGCCTGTTTCTTGTGAACACAGGGACAGGTTTTCGGTACGCCAAAAAAGATTTTCGTCAAGCGTCAGGCGGAAATCGGGGTCATCGTTTCCGTAAAAAGCTTCTCTTTCGTAAGTAATATAAAACCTTGCTCGCAGAGAAGGATACAGAGTGAGAAAGTAATTGATTTCGTTAGAAATCTGATCTTCTTTTTCGGATGAAATATCGCAAAAGTACTTTTCTATGTCCTTTTCTGAAAGAGGAATTCTGCGTTTATATACAACGCCCTTGTATTTGCGTTTTATCTCCGCAAAAACAGTTGAGTCAGGCTTGGCGATGCCGTAGCTTCGTATACGCAGTTTTTCTTTAAATATCGGTTTTTCTATCGACCGACGGACGAGAAGAAAATCAGGAGTGTCAAAGTAGAGGTTGCATATCCTGCTTTTGCCGTAGCGGTCTGTGTGCATTTTGTCTTCAATCAGCTGACGAATCTTTTTTGATTGCTGTTCGCTGATGATATATTTTTGTTCAAGTCTTTTAAAAACGTTCTGATATCCCACTTGATCACCTTTCAAAGCTTTATGGCTTATTATCAAAGAAAGTATATAAATCGAACTTTAAACAAAAATAAAAAAACAGACCGATTTAAATTAATTAATTTAAACCAATCTGTTAATTTTATATGACAACGGTCACGGTTAAAGAACGGCCGTCGGTGCTTTCTGCACTTATTTTTCCCTTGTGCGCGGTTACGATTGCTTTTGCGACAGAGAGACCGATTCCGTGCCCTCCTTTTTGTGAGTTGCGGGAAGCATCAGTACGGTAGAATCTTTCAAAAAGAATATCACAGTTACCTTTCTCAATTTCGTCGGAGGTGTTGTAAATCGTAAAAACTTTGCCTTTGCCTGATTTTGCGAGAGAAATTTTTATTTTACCGCCTTCGTCAGAGTACTTTACCGCATTGTCACACAGCTGACTGACAAGCTGACGGATGGATTTTTCGTCTGCATAAATGTTAATATTATCCTGAATTTCGAACGTTAATGTCTTTCCTTTTGAGAGTGCAATAGCGTGAAATTCTTCTGCCGTTTCCCGTACAAGTTCTGAAAGAGAAAAGTTCTCCTTTTGCAAGAAATCTTCGTTTTCATCAAGCTTAGAAAGCATAACGAGCTTGTTGGTAAGCTCTGAAAGTCGGGAAATCTGCCTTCGGGTGCTTTTTGTCCATTCGCTCTCACCGTGCTCCATTTCAATGATTTCCGTATTCGCATCAATGATAGTAAGAGGGGTTTTGATTTCATGGCTTGCATCGGTTATAAATCTTTTCTGCTTTTCGACGCTGAGATTTGCAGATTTCAGCACAATTTTTGAAAGAAAGAAAACAAGGACAAAAACTGCCATTATACCGAAGAAGCTTATACCTAAACTTGCAAAAAGGAAGGTGTAAAAAGTCGAAAGCTCTCTGTCACAGTCTACAAAGGCATAAAGATAACCGTTTTCGGTCTCAACAGATTTGAAACGGTAGTTTTCGATAAAGCCGTTGTGTTTGCTTTTCTCAAATAAGGTTAAAGTGTATTCCTCTGCGGTATCTGCAGAAACGGCAACGATCTTTCCGGTGTTCACATCAAGTATTTCACCTTCATCGCTTATCTTAACGGTGAAGTATCTTGTGTCAAAAGGAGCTTCGGGAGAAAGTCCGTTTTTTTCGAAATGCTTGAAAGGCTTGTCTTTATCATCGCCCTTGGGAAAGTCACCGCCGTTTTCTGTTATGAGGTCAAGACGCATATCTGCCGTTTCTTTGACATTCTGAAAATTAATCAGGTTGATCGAGCTGATGATGATACCTATAACGAGAAAGAGCGAAACCATTGTCACGGCTATGAATTTTCTTCTGAGTTGTTTAATCATATTTTTTCTCCAGAGAGTATCCGAGATTTCTTGAGGCTTTGATTATTACGTCAGCGTTGAGAGATGTGAGCTTTTTCCGCAGGTAGGAAATGTATACCCAGACGACGTTTATTTCCGCATCGCTGTCGTAGCCCCATATTTTTTCCATAAATCTTTCCGGCGGGATAACGTTGTGCGGGTTTGTGATGAGCATTTCAAACATCTGATATTCTCTGTTTGCCAGACGGATTTTGCCGTACGGAGAGGAAAGTTCGAAGCTCAGACAGTCAAGGGTCACGTTGCCGAATGTGAGCTTACTGGGGGAAATGTCCGTTTTACGTCTGGTTATCGCCCTGATTCTTGCAAGGAGCTCTTTTGAAGAAAACGGCTTTGTAAGGTAATCGTCAGCTCCGCTGTCAAGCCCTTCGACACGGTCGTCTATCTCGGCTTTTGCGGTAAGCAGAATTATAGGAGTACCCACGCCAGCCTCACGAGCCTTTTTAACAACGGTGATTCCATCCGTTTTGGGCATCATAATGTCAAGTATGGCACCGTCATAGTCACCGTTAAGAAGGAAATCTAAAGCATCGGCACCATTATAAACAACATCAACGGAGTAATGATTGTGCTTGAGTATGGTTGAGAGTGCGTGGGAGAGTTCGCACTCATCTTCGGCTAAAAGCAAACGCATGGAATCACCTCACATTTATTCTAAGATATTTTCTTTAAATTAACTTTAAATCCTGATATCTAATTTTAGCAGAAAGAAGAAATAATATCAATCGGTCAATTAGGCTATTGCATTTTATTTCTTAATTAGGTATTATTACATTGTATATATTTTGCATTAGGAGGAAAATCATGAGAACGGTAACGAAAATCAACCAAGGATGGGCGGTTTCCCTCGAAGAGAAAAATGTTCCGTCAGTATATCCTGCTAACTGGGAAGTGCTTGACCTGCCGTACACATGGAACGGTAAAGACGGTCAGGACGGTGGCAATGACTATTACAGAGGCAAGGGCTACTTTGCAAAGGAGCTTGCTGCTTCGGATTTCGATGCGAATGATGAGCATTATCTCCAGTTTGACGGTGTAAACTCTTCTGCAGAGGTTTACTTCAACGGTAAAAAAATTGCTGAGCATCACGGCGGTTACTCGACTTTCCGTGCAAAGGTTGACGATATAAAAGACAAAAACCTTCTCGTCGTAGTTGCGGATAACTCCGCGAATGACAGGGTTTATCCACAGACTGCTGACTTTACTTTCTACGGCGGCATTTACCGTGATGTGAAAATTATCGGCGTAAATAAAAATCATTTCGATCTCGATTATTACGGAGCACCCGGTATAAAGGTAACTCCTGAGATCAAGGGTAAGGATGCAGAAGTTGAGATAGAAACGTATTTCAAGTGCAAGGATGCAAAGGTGAAATACGAAATCATCGCTGACGGCAAGGTTATAGCCGAAAAGACAGATGACGACGATGCAGACCTCGAAATCAAAAACGTTCATCTCTGGGACGGACTGAAAGATCCGTATCTTTACACGGCAAAAGCAACTCTCATCGTTGAAGGTGAAGAGGTTGATGAAATTTCGACACGCTTCGGCTGCCGTACATTTAAAATTGATCCTGAGAAAGGCTTTATTCTTAACGGAAGAGAGTATCCTCTTCGTGGTGTTTCACGTCATCAGGACAGCCCGGAAATCGGTAATGCACTTCTCCGCGAGCATCATAAAAGAGACGTGGATCTTATCGTTGAAATGGGTGCTAACACGATCCGTCTTGCACACTATCAGCATTCACAGGATTTCTATGACTTGTGTGACGAGGCAGGTCTTGTGATCTGGGCAGAGATTCCGTATATCTCAAGACATATGGTTAACGGCTATGACAATACGATTTCACAGATGAAAGAACTCGTATCACAGAACTATAACCACCCGTCAATCGTTGTATGGGGACTTTCAAATGAAATTACAATTGCGGGTGCAAACGATCCCACACTTATTAAAAATCATAAAGACCTCAATGACCTTTGTCACAAAATGGACAAAACGCGTCTTACCACAATTGCGGCTGTTTCAATGTGTGAAATCGATGCAGAATACATTCATATAAGCGATGTTGTTTCCTATAATCACTACTTCGGATGGTATGGCGGTTCTACAGAAATGAACGGTCCGTGGTTTGATAATTTCCATAAGAAATATCCAAAAACCCCTATCGGTCTGAGCGAATACGGCTGCGAGGCTCTTGACTGGCACACATCAGAGCCTGTTCAGGGCGACTATACTGAAGAGTATCAGGCATACTATCACGAGGAGCTTATAAAGCAGATTGCGGAAAGACCGTATCTCTGGGCAACTCACGTGTGGAATATGTTTGATTTCGCTGCAGATGCACGTGCAGAGGGTGGCGAAAACGGAATGAACCATAAGGGTCTTGTTACGTTTGACAGACAGTATAAGAAAGACTCTTTCTATGCATATCAGTCATGGCTTTCAGACAAGCCGATGATTCACCTTTGCGGCAAGAGATATATCGACAGAGTTGAAGACAAAACAAAGGTTACTGTTTACTCAAACTGTGATGAGGTTGAGCTTTTGGCAAACGGTGTCAGCGTCGGCAAGCAGAAGAAAGGTAAGTATCCGTTCTTCTATTTCGAGGTTGAAAATAAAGGAGAAACAACACTCGTTGCAAAAGCAGGCGACCTTGAAGACAGCGGAGTTATCCGTAAGGTTGACACACCGAACGAAGCTTATATCATGAAAGAGGAAGGTTCGGTCATCAACTGGTTTGAAATCAACACTCCTGACGGATACTACTCAATCAACGATACGATCGGTGATATTATGTCCACAGCAGGCGGTAAGATAGCCGCTGTAAAAATTATCCTGAAGGCGAAGAAAGCTCTTTCGTCAGGAAAGGACGGAAAAGCAGAAGTCGCAGGCTTTGATGTGTCGGGAGTTAAATTTAATATGTCAATGCTTAAGGGTCTTTACGCTATGGCATCAGGATTTACGGTCAAGCGAGTCTTCTCAATGATCGGCGGTGGAAAATTTACCAAAGAGCAGATCCTTGAAATCAACGCAATACTCAATAAGGTTAAGAAAAAGAATAAATAATTTTCAAACGATAAAAGCTCTCCGTAAAGGGGAGCTTTTTATTCGTTTTCTTGACTTAGCAAATACGGAATGATATAATTTTTATATATTTTTTCAGAGGTGATTTAATGAAATATCTTGATGCTTCACTTTCTCCCGAAGAGAGGGCAGAGGATCTGCTTTCAAGGATGACACTTGAGGAAAAAGTGGCACAGCTTGACATTTTCAGAGGCGTTGAATTTACAACAAAGCCTCATAAAATACATAACTGCTCACTTGACGATGATGCAGAGCCTGATTACGAAAAACTTGAAAAAATTCTCGGTGACACAGGTATCGGTTTTATGCACGATGCTTATACCACACCGAAGGTTTTTAACAGATATCAGAAGTTTATTATGTCAAAAAGCCGTTTCGCCATTCCGTGTATCTTCACGGGCGAAGCTCTTCACGGAATCAGCTGGCCAGGTGCCATGGTATTCCCTGTTCCGCTTGGTCTTGCGGCGACGTTCAACAGGGATATTGTTAATCGTACAGGTAAGGCGATCGCTGCTGAGACACGTTCTATCGGTATTCACGAGATCCTTGCACCTAATCTTGATGTGGCACGTGAACCCCGTTGGGGAAGAGTCGAAGAGACTTTTGGCGAGGACACTTATCTCTGCTCGGAAATGGGATACCAGATTATTACGGGTGAGCAGAAAAACGGAGATTTCAAGCGTGATGATGCCGTTCTTACGGAGCCGAAGCATTACTGTGTGCACGGTATTGCTGAAAACGGTATCAACTGTGCGAATGCACGGGCAGGTAAGCGTGAAGTAGAGCAGAGCTATCTTCCCGTATTCGAAAAAGCTATCGTTGAGGCGGGAGCCAACAATGTAATGGCTTGTTACAACGCTGTCGACGGTGAGGTTGTCATCAGCTCAAAGTATTACCTTACTGATATTCTCCGTGGCAGATACGGAATGAAAGGTTATGTCCGTGCAGACTGGGGTGCGATTGAGCGTCTTGTGGAGGCTCACAGAACAGCGGCAAATCACGAAGACGCATTACGTGATGTTATCAATGCAGGAATGGACGTGCAGGGCTGTTGCTCTTATACCAATAAGTTCCGCCAGAATACCATTGTTGATCACGTTAAAAACGGCAGAATTCCGCAGAAGCGTATTGATGAGGCTGCATACAGTGTGCTTCGTCTGAAATTTATCCTCGGTCTTTTTGAAAATCCGTATGCAGACGAAGAAAAATACAAGACCGTCATACGCTGTGATGAACATAAGAAACTGGCTTACGAATCAGCTAAGCAGGCGATGACGCTCATCGAAAATAACGGTATCCTTCCGCTGAAGGACGTTAAGAAAATTGCTCTCGTCGGACCGTCATCGGCAAGACAGAGGATAGGAGGATATTCTTCAATTCCTTATGGTTATGAGATAAGGTCTGTTTATGATGAGTTGAAAGAAGCCCTCGGTGATGAGGTTGAGATTTATCAGAACTCAGGATGCGGAATTCCAAAGGGAATCCAAGCAATCAAAGCAGAGGACGGACAGCATCACCTCGTTGAGGTATGCGACGAAGAGGATGAAAGCGGAAGCATTGAAGATGCAGTTGCGGCTGCTGAGAAGAGCGATGTGATAATCTTCGTCGGTGGTGACAATACATTCACAAGCGGTGAGGGTCACGATCGTTCGGATCTCAGACTTCCGGGCAGACAGCGTGAGCTTATCCTCGAGCTTGCAAAGACGGGCAAGCCTCTCATCATCGTTCTTGAAAACGGAAGAAGCATTGACCTTTCAGAGGAATGTGAGGTCGCAGATGCGATTCTTCTTGCGTGGTTCGGTGGTGAATTCGGAGCAAAGGCTATCGTTGATACTCTCCTCGGCAAGAACAATCCCGCAGGCAGACTTCCTGTTTCTTTCCCTGCGGATTCATTCAGGATTCCCTGTTATTATTCAAGACTTCCCAATCGTTTTGAAGATATGTTTGAGGGAGACCGTGCGGCACGCTATCCTTTTGGCTTCGGTCTTTCTTATACAAAGTTTGAGTATTCCGGGCTTTTGATCGAAAAGACAGGAAAGACGGACTTCAACGTAAAAGTTAAGGTGAAAAATGTCGGTGATATCGACGGTGACGAAGTTGTACAGCTTTATGTCAATGATGTCGTTTCATCAGTTGTCACTCCGCTTAAACTGCTTCAGGGATTTGAAAGGATTTCTCTTAAAGCTGGTGAAGAAAAGCAGGTTGAGTTCAGACTCGGATTTAATTCATTCAGACTTCTGGACAAGGATTATGAATGGGTAGTGGAAGACGGTGACTTCGAGATTATGGTCGGTGCCGCTTCAAATGATATACGACTTAAGGAAACAGTAAGTATTACAAATAACTGAAAAGGAGACGGAGTTATGTATTTTGATTTTATAGATAAGGTTAAGTTTGAGGGAGCTAAGAGTGAAAATCCGTTTGCATTCAAGTTTTACGATGCAGACCGTGTTATCCTCGGCAAGCCTATGAAGGAGCATCTTCCCTTTGCCATGGCCTGGTGGCACAATCTCGGTGCAAACGGTGTGGATATGTTCGGCAGAGGAACGGCTGACAAGTCCTTCGGTGCTGCAGAAGCAACAATGGAACACGCTAAAGCTAAGGTTGATGCAGGTTTTGAATTTATGCAGAAGCTCGGTGTCGAATATTTCTGCTTCCACGACGTTGATCTCGTACCCGAAGCAGAGGACATCAAGGAAACGAACCGCAGACTTGACGAGATTACGGACTATATACTTGTAAAGATGCAGGAAACAGGCATCAAGTGCCTCTGGGGTACTGCAAATATGTTCTCAAACCCTCGCTTTATGAATGGTGCAGGCAGTACAAACAGCGCAGAGGTTTACTGCTTCGCAGCGGCTCAGATCAAGAAGGCTCTTGAGCTGACTGTTAAGCTTGGCGGTAAGGGCTACGTGTTCTGGGGCGGACGTGAGGGTTACGAATCACTTCTTAACACAGACGTTAAGTTTGAGCAGGAAAATATCGCACGTCTTATGAAAATGGCTGTTGAGTACGGACGTAAGATTGGCTTCACGGGCGATTTCTTCATCGAGCCCAAGCCGAAGGAACCGATGAAGCATCAGTACGATTTTGATGCCGCTACAGCGATCGGTTTCCTTCGTCAGTACGGTCTTGATAAGGATTTCAAGATGAATATCGAAGCTAACCACGCTACACTCGCAGGTCACACCTTCCAGCACGAGCTTCGTATCAGCGCTATCAACGGTATGCTCGGCTCTATCGATGCTAATCAGGGTGACTACCTCCTCGGCTGGGATACAGACGAATTCCCGTTCGACGTTTATGAAACGACGATGTGTATGTACGAAGTGCTCAAGGCAGGCGGAATGAAGAACGGTGGCTTTAACTTCGATGCTAAAAACCGTCGTCCGAGCAATACAAAGGAAGATATGGTACACGCATTTATTCTCGGTATGGATGCTTTTGCACTCGGCCTTATCAAGGCGGCAAAGCTCATTGAGGACGGCAGAATAGATAAATTTATCGAGAAAAAATACTCAAGCTTCAACGAGGGTATCGGCAAGACAATCCTTGACGGCACAGCAACTCTTGAATCGCTTGCAGAGAATGCTGAAAATCTCGGTGCTTGCACAGACCCCGGCTCAGGCAGACAGGAATATCTTGAGTCAGTTGTAAATCAGATTTTCTTTGGTGAATAATTATGAAATATGTTTTAGGAATTGATCTCGGTACATCTGCAACAAAGACTGTCCTTTTCGACGAAAAGGGAAATGTCGTAGCTTCTGCAAGCCGTGAATATCCTCTTTATCAGCCGAAAAACGGATGGGCAGAGCAGGATCCGATTGATTGGTATAACGCAGGAATTGAAACAATCGCAGAGGTTGTTTCAAACGGCGGAGTGGATAAAAAAGATATCGTTTCTCTCGGCATTTCGGGTCAGATGCACGGACTTGTTATGCTTGATGAAAACTGCGAGGTGCTCCGTCCGTCTATAATCTGGTGCGATCAGCGTACGGGCAAGGAATGTGACGAGTTGACCGAAAAGCTTACACGTGAAAAGCTTATCGAAATCACGGCAAATCCTGCATTGACGGGATTTACCGCATCAAAAATCCTTTGGGTTAAAAATAACGAACCTGAAATTTTTGAAAAGTGCAGACACATTCTCTTGCCGAAGGATTATCTTCGTTTTAAGCTGACAGGTGACTTCGCAACGGAGGTTTCGGATGCTTCGGGTATGCAGATTCTTGACGTGCCGGGCAGATGCTGGTCACAGGTTATGATCGATGCACTCGGTATAAAGGAAGAGTATTTGCCGAAGGTTTATGAATCTCCCGAGGTTACGGGTAAAATCAATAAAGAAACAGCTGAAAAAACAGGTCTTTCTGAGGAAACTCTCGTTGTCGGGGGTGCAGGTGATAATGCAGCTGCGGCTGTCGGTATGGGTGTTGTATGTGAGGGCAAGGCTTTCACAACTATCGGAACTTCAGGTGTCGTCTTTGCACACACTGATGCTCCCGTTATCGATAAGGGCGGCAGAGTGCATACATTCTGCTGTGCAGTTCCCGGCAAGTGGCACGTCATGGGCGTTACTCAGGGTGCAGGACTTTCACTTCAGTGGTTCAAAAAGCAGTTCTGCCTTGAAGAAGCAAACAAGGCAGAAGAGGAAAACTGTTCAGCTTATGATGTTATGACGGCTGAAGCAGATAAAATCCCCGTCGGATGTGACAGACTCCTTTATCTTCCTTACCTTATGGGAGAAAGAACACCGCATCTCGACCCTGATTGCCGTGGAGTTTTCTTCGGAATATCTGCTATGCACACAAGGGCACATTTTATAAGAGCTGTGCTTGAAGGAGTGAGCTATTCTCTTTATGACTGTGTATGTGTTCTCAAAGAGATGAATATTACACCCGCAGAGATGCTTGTCTGCGGAGGCGGCGGAAAGAGTGAATTCTGGAGGCAGATGCTCTGCGATATCTTCGCTGTACCCGTTAAGACGGCAGAGTCGAGCGAAGGCCCTGCTTTGGGTGTCGCAGTGCTTGCGGCTGTCGGTGCAGGAATTTATGAGAGTGTCGAAGAGGCTTGCGACACAATGGTACGCTACAACGACGGTGTTTCAGTACCCGACAGCGATAAAACTGCACAGTATATGAATTATCATAAAATTTATACGAAGCTTTATTCTGACCTTAAGGATACCTATAAGGCGTTAGCTGAATAGAAGAATGTTTAATTTTCACACTGATAAATAATGATATCGCAAGGACAAAAGAAACAGTTAATAAGGCATTATAGCAGATGCATAGCTTCAATAAACTATGCATCTGCTGATTTTTATTGCATTAATGATGTAGGCTTGTCGTTGATAAAATTTAAATTACCAAAATTATATTACTGAGTGAAGCAAAATTTGTTTACTGTTTGAAGATATATTCATAATCTTTGCATTTTGCAACAGCACTTCCGTTCGCATTAAAAATAAGGTCAACTATGCCGATCGATTTTGAACCGTCAGTGTATTCAACGGTGAAAGTAATTGTATCGTTGAAAGTTGAAAAAGCTGTATTAATGTTTTCGTCGTAAGCTTTTTCCATTTCTTCTGTGTGATCCCAATAAAAACATCCTTCTGTGAAATCATAGTCATTGCCGTTTATTGTAAAATTATGTCCACGCTTATGCATATTAAAATCTGGACTATTATTTACAACATATGATATATGACTGTATTTTGATGTGTTTTTTACGTTTATTGATCTAATGTTTTCTGTGTTATTTAAAACGAGTTTAAAACTGTTTAATGAACATTGAGAAAGAGCAATGTTTTCCGTTGAACACACAGAAGCTTTTGCTGTATCAAAGTTATTTTTCTTACAATATTTTTTAAAAATATTGTCCATTTCTTTAACCGTTTTCGATATTTCGTCGTTAGTCAAGCCACGGATATCCTTAACTTCTAAATATACTTCATAAGGATATTCTTGGTTTATTTCTAATACTTTGTTTTTTGTTGCAAATTCAGAACTTTCTAAATTTGAGGCGCTTGCAATCATTATAAAAGGATTTGCAAAGTCAATTTGCAGGATGGTGTTTTCGGTTGGGTTTTGTTGAGGTGTCGATGTTTTGGTTGGTAATAAAAATCCTACACCGAAAATAATAGCAACAGCAAGACAAAAAGCGATTAAGCTTTTTGCAACCGGTCTATTCTTTTTTACGGGAACATCAACTGAAAAGATCTTTTCTTTTAATCTGTTGCTCATATAAGCATCGGGACTAATATTGTTTATAGATTTTTTTAAGTCTTCTTTTTTCATAGCAAATAATCCTCCAATTCTAATTTAAGGATATCTCTTCCTCTTTGTAAGCGCTTTTTGACAGCTGATTGACTTATTTTCAAGGTTTTTGCGATTTCTTCAATTGTATAATCGTTGTAATAAAACAGAATTATGCTTGATTTGTATTTTTCTGGTAACGCTAATACTTTGGTAATAATATCCTGCTCAAAATCATTATCTTTGTATGTAGAAATCGTTGGCAAGTCATCGATGCATTCGTGCTTGTATCCTGACTTTTTAAGATAATCCAGGAATTTGTTTTGCGTTACTCTGATGAACCAGGCTTTTTCATGTTCAGAACTTTTATGCTTGTATTTACCGCAAAGATATTTTGTGAAAACATCCTGTAAAACATCTTCTGCATCGGACTTATTGCCTAAATACAAAAAAGCAATTTTATAAAGCATATTGCCATACTTGTTATATTTAGCTTCAAATTCGTTTTCGAGATCTCGGTTTCTCATAATATCCTCCTTTCACTAATAAAACGACTGACGATTAGATTTGGTGACAAAAAGATTGTAGTACGAAAATCAAATTGAAGAATTGGTGTTGATGTCGATCAAGTATTATAAAGATCATTGACAAGTCTGAAAAAGTTGTTTACAATATATATGTAGAACATTTGTTCACTATAAATTTAAAAAGGAGGTACTTGTTTGAATACAAGTTTAGATGAAAATATGTTCTACAAAAAGACTTTTATAGGGGAAATTATTCCTTACGAAAGCAAAGACAAAACTTTAATGCCACAGAGGATTACGAAAATCGGATACTGTTTTGCAAATCATATTGATTTCTTTTGCGAAAAGGCGAGAGACGATACATTTGATCCCGTAACCGTGCCGAGCGAAAACTGGGAAGTTTGGGTGGCGGTAGAGGATGAAAAAACCTGCCCGGATTGTTTAGCTGAAAACGGAACGATTTGTTCGGTCAGCGAAGAACACCAACATCACCCGAATTGCAGATGTAAAAGAAAATCACTTGAAGCAGCAGAAGCCGGAACGGCAACAAAGGACGGGCAAAACGGTGCCGATTGGTGGTTGAAAAACATGGGTGAGTTACCGGAATATTATGCCACGACGGAAAAGTACAAAGAGGAAGGCTGGTCAAACGGCGAAAGTCCTTCAAAATATTTACCGGGAAAGATGATGACTGGTGGTATATACGGGAACGATGATGGGATATTACCACAAAAAAACGGGCGGATATGGTATGAAGCGGATATAAATTATTACTTCGGAAAACGCAACGGACACAGGGTCGTATGGTCAAATGACGGACTTATATTTGTTACTTATGACCATTATATAACTTTTATTGAAATAACATAAGGAGAAAGTTTTATGAGAACATCAGTATTGGATTTTACGGGATGCGTAGAAAAGGAAGATTTTTACGACAGAATCATAGATGCGCTTGATCTTGGAGTAGGTTACTGCGGCAGAAACTTTGATGCTATATATGATTTTTCAAGGACGGAAATAATTCCTGATAGGATTGAAATTAGGGGAGCAGATAAGCTTTCAGGTTATTTAGAGATGATATGTCTCAAAAGATTGGTCAGCACTTTAGAGGATATCAAAAAGTATTATATAAAACGCGGACGGGTATTTGAGTACGAAATCATAGATTGATCAAGGAGAAGAAATTATGAGAATATCAGTATTAGATTTTACGGGATGCGTAGAAAAGGAAGATTTTTTTGACAGAATCATAGATGCACTTGGATTAGGGGTTGGATATTGTGGTAGAAATTGGTCAGCAATATATGACTTTTCGAGAACAGAAATAATCCCGGAGAAATTGGAAATAACAGGCTCTTCAAGCTTAAAAGGCTATTTAGAAGTATTGTATTCCAGAGATTTATTTAGAACTCTCGAAAGAATTAAAGAATTTTATGAAAAATACAACGAAGTATTCGACTACGAAATCATTGACTGACGAATGATAGATCTTAGATTGCAGATACAGCTGCGTTTGTCGGTTGTTTGGTGAATATGTGTTGAAAGAGTGATGCCTGCATCCAAACGCATTAAAAATGACGGTAGTTTTCAGATTGAAACTACCGTCATAATTTTTATTTCTTAGATATTGCGATATCTCTTATCATGTCACCGTTTATGATTCGGATTCTTTTCTTTTCTTCGACCTTGATCCAGTTTTCTTCAATGGCAACGATTCGTCCCTGAACACCGCCGATGTCATTGAAAAGAGTTATCGTACAGTCTTTATCTAAAAACTCTTTGAGCATTTCTGTAGGCATTTTTCTTTTTTCTCCTTTACGCTTTCGTTTAAATCTTTTAATTGCAAACATTCTGCTGTAAAGCACGGAGCTCCAACAAATTATGAGTGCAACGATCAGGATGAAATAGGTTGTTTCCGTGAGGGTCACCTCATTTCAGAAGGTCGTGTTCCTTGATAAAATCGACAACCTCATCAACGGTCGTGAAAGCAAGTGCTACACTTGTGTCTGCCGCACCGTAGTAGATTGCGATTTTTCCTGATTCGCTGTCTGCAAGAGCAGCGCAGGGGAAAACGACATTTGGCACGTCACCGACACATTCATAAAGCTCGTGAGGTGCGAGGAGGAAGCAGTCAGCTCTGTGAAGAACCTTCCAAGGCTCGTCCTTGTCGAGAATTGCGGCTCCCATGGCATATGTAAAGCCGTTACAGCTTGTGAGAACACCGTGATAGAACATAAGCCAGCCATCTTCAAGCTCGATAGGTGTGGGGCCTGCACCGACTTTCGTCATTTCCCAGTTCTTAACGGGTGACATAACGAATCTGTGCTTACCCCAATATGTAAGGTCTTTACTGTGGCTGAGGAAGATGTCACCGTAGGGGGTGTGACCCCTGTCGCAGGGACGGATTAGAAGGAGATACTCGTCATTGATTTTTCTTGGAAAGAGCACACCGTTTCTTGCAACGGGATAGCAGGCATCCTCAAGCTGTGTCCACTCTTTAAAATCAGTCGTGTATGCGATGCCGATTGTTGTACCGTGAGGGGTGAGATTAACCCAGGAAAGGTAGTACTTGCCCTCAATCTCACAAAGGCGGGGGTCGTAGCCTCTGAAAATAACTTTTTCTTCAAGCTCCCAGTTGATAGCATCCTTACTGTAACCGACCACGAGAGTATGGTCACGGCAGATGTCATCGACTCTGAAAACACCTGCAAAACCGTCACCGTAGGGCACAACGGCTGAGTTGAAAATGCTGTTTGCACCGTAAAGATTGTCTCTCGTTATAACGGGATTTCCGTCGTAACGCCATACGGGATATTTGTACCCTTCAGGCTTGTCCTGCCAGGGGATGTTGGGTATTGCCTGTCCGATTATTTTTGCCATAAGAATCCCTCCGTTCTGTAATGGATTTATTATAACTTAATCGAACAATGATTTCAATACGGATGTTTTGTTATTGCAAAAATATTCAGTTATTAGTATAATTGATTCAAAGAAAGACGGTGTTTTTTATGAATGAATTAAGCAGTCTGTTTTTGAATGTATGTGACGGCAACACAATAGTGCTTGAAAAAGGAAAAGTTTATCACGTTTTTCCTGAAGATTCGTTTGAGAAGAAGGGGTTTTTCTGCTCAAACACAGCGAAGCAGCACGAAAATCCCGAAGGATTGCGGTACTCTGCGATCTTTCTTGAAAACAAAAAAGATATCACCGTCGACGGTAATGGTGCCGAAATCGTCGTTCACGGAAAAATGACACCGTTTTTATTGGATAAATGTGAAAATGTAATATTTAAAAATTTTACTCTTGACTATTTCTGCCCGACGATGACAGAGTTTGAGGTTCTGACGAATGCTGACGGAGAGTGTGAGCTGAAGATTAACCCTGATTGCCGTTTCCGTGTGACGAACGGTGAGCTCTTCTGGAGAGGAGAGGATGATTTCAACGGAACACCTTACTGGGAAAACAGACCGCACGTTCAGGGAAGATACGTGAAGGTCTATAACCCTGAAAAAAAGATGTGCAGGGACTTTGACCGTAATGATCTTGACTTTGAAAGAGTTGAACAGATTGACGAGAGAACGGTGAAGGTTACGCTTAAAAACAGAGATGCTGATTTTGTGCCCGGAGATATTTTTCAGACACGGAATATTGTACGTGATCAGACAGGCGGACTTTTTCAGAGGTGCAGAAATCTTGAGTTTGAAAACCTTCGCATAAAGTTTATGCACGGTCTCGGTATGGTTTCTCAGTTCTGCGAAAATGTATCTTTTAAAAACTGTGATTTCACACCGGCAGAGGGCAGAACTGCAGCGAGTACTGCAGATTTCTTTCAGCTTTCGGGCTGCAGGGGAAAGCTTACGATCGAGTCCTGTAAAGCGTACGGTGCGCACGACGACTATGTGAATGTGCACGGTACACACCTGAGAATAGTCGAAGCTGATGAAAAAAAGAAGACTCTTGTTGTCAGATTTATGCATCCTGAGTCGTGGGGATTTCAGGCTTTTGAAGAGGGAGACGAGCTTGAATTTATAAAGTGGGATACGCTCATTCCTTATGCTGAAACAAAGGTTGTTTCCTGCGAAAAGCTGAACGCAACGGATATCCGTCTTACTCTTGACAGGGAGCTGCCCTCGATCGAAGTAGGCAGGGATGTAGTCGAAAATGCTACGTGGACTCCTGATCTTTATGTCAGAAACTGCGACTTCGGTCCGACCTGCGGCAGAGGTATTCTTTGCACGACGAGAGGCGAGGTTATAATAGAAAACAATCATTTTCACAATCTCTGGGGACCTGCACTTCTGCTTGAGGATGACTGCAACTTCTGGTTTGAATCAGGCTACACAAAAAGTATCACTTTCAGAAATAATCTTGTCGAAAACTGCGAGTATGCTGAGATGTGGCAGGGTGCGCCCGTAATCCGTTGCACGCCTAAAGTTATGAATGAAAAATCCCGTGAGTTTGTACACGCGAAGCTTACATTAGAAAACAATACTTTCAAGGGAGCCAAGAAAGAAAAGCATCTTTTATGGCTCGAATATATTGATAGCGTTGAGGTTAAAAACAACACATTCGATGCACCGTATGATTTTTATGAGAAATGTGTCGGCAGAGTTGACGATAAGAATAATACAGTTTTGAAATAAGAGGGAAAATAATTATGTGGCTGCGGTTAAATGTTTGCGGAATATTTTTGTATTTTCAGATAAAAGATTACGGAAAATCAAGCAGATATTCAGACGGTTTTTGTCGGGTTACGATTCGCATACAGTCTGATCAGAATATAGATATCTGCAGCAATCCGGGCCTTGTTTTTGAAGAGTTTGAGGTGGATTGTCTTTGTGAGAGGCTTGAGTGTGTGCTGAACGGTCAGCTGAAGAAAAATGAAATTGTCAGTTTTTCAGAGCCCGAAGCGGAATTTTATCTGAATCCTGAAAACAGAGAGGCGAAATTAAGACTGTACCTGTGGTGCGGAACAATTACGGACAATTATTTTTCTTTAGCAATCTCGGGAGAGAATCTGAAATATTTTGTCACTTATTTAAAATTAATAACCAGGAAGTTAAGCAAAAAAGATGAGATTATCACAGATCTTTTGAGTAAGGAAATTATACTTGACTATGGTAATGACTGATGTCTGCGTATACAAAAAGTGTTATTTGAAAAGGGGAGAAGTTTATTATGCAGGATAAGTGGGTTCAGGTCTGGGGTCAGGCACACTCGGCATTTTCATTTTTTTACTACCCTTCGTGCGAACGTACATACAGAATGGTTATCCGTTCATATTTTTCGGGCAAGGGTGTCCGTCTTGAACTTTCAAACGAATGTGCGAAAAATGATGTCCGGATAGGAGCTCTCACAGTTGCTCCTTGCGATGAAAACGGCAATCTGAAAGGTGACAGCAGGACGCTGACTGTCAGGGGTAAGGAAAAATTCCTGATTAAAAAGGGAGAGATTGTCAAAACGGATGCAGTAAATTTTGAAATCGGTACGGATGAGTTTTTCTGTGTCAGTGCTTATGTAGAAAAGGGTGCACTCAGAAGCGGAAATCTGATTGACGACGTGAAGCTCATCACCGTCAGAGGCGATGTCACAAAGCAAAAGAATGTCACCAATCAGCCCCGTAAGAGAGATGCCGTCCGTGAGGTCGCATCAAAGGTGCTCGGAATGTACTTTCATAAGCCGATTCCGCTTTTTCAGTCAGTTGAGCTTCTGAATGATACGGGAGCATCGGCAATAACTGTCTTCGGCGACTCGATCAGCCAGCAGGGCTACTGGACAAATGCTTTTTCAAAGAGAATCCGTGAGGAATATAAAGGCAGATTTTCTGTAATAAACAAATCTATAATGGGTAACCGCATACGACTTGATTTTGGTAAGAGGTTTATCTGTAAAGGTCTTTTCGGAATCAGCGGAATCAACAGACTTCAGCGTGATGTGCTGAATTATCCCGATACGGAATATGTTATCTTCGCTCTCGGAACTAACGATTTCCTTCAGCCCGGAACGATTGCGGCAGGAAAGAAGGACTTTCCTTCACCCAAAGAAGCCTTGGACGCAGTTGTCGGCATAGGTGAAAAGATGAAAGAAAACGGTAAGAAGATGATCGTTTTCAACGTGCTGAATTTCGGCGAATGTGCTGACTCAAGAACATATAAGGAAAAGGCAGTCCATGAGTACAACAGACTGCTTGATGAAAGCAAAGATAAGTTTTATGCTGTCTATGATCAGGCGAGTCTTTGCGTGAACCCCGAAAAACCAACCTGTTCAAAGAAGGAGTATCTCGGCAATGACCGTCTTCATCCGAACCTTGACGGAGGACAGATCGTTGCAGACGGGATAGACCTTGACCTATTCAGATGATTTCAAAAAAGGAAGAAACCGAAACTGTGTCCGGCAGTTTCGGTTTCTTTTTTATTTTGTAGTTTGATACTCTCTGAAAATGCTGTCATAGTTCGCATAGTACTGTGCCTGTGCGAGGAGAAGCTTTGCATCCGTATGAGGTTTGATTGCTCTGCGGTAAACGGATTCTTTTTTCAGGTAGATGCGAATTTCCTGCTTTGTACTCATAGCCTCAAAGAAGTTTTTATGTTCACGTGAAAGCAGTTCCTGCTTGACTTTTTCGTCAGGAGCTTTGATGTTATCCTTGCCGTATTTACGGATAAGAGCAGCAGATTCCTTTTTGACTCTTGCGTTCTTGATCGCATCAGAACGGATTTCCTTTTCTTCTTTTGTTTTCTTCGGAAGACTATGTGCTTTCCGAAGATCGTTTTTAGCATTTTCGTAAAAATGAAGAGGAGCACTTGTGGCATCCTTTTCAGCCTGAGCGATACGGAGCTTACCTGCTTTTGTTGAAAATTTATTCAGGTCCTCTACGATAATCGGAGCTCTTTCGATAGCAAGATTTCTTTCTTTTGTATTTCTGATTTCTTCTTTTGCAGCTTTGACCGCTTTGCGGCGAAGTTCTTTTTCTTCGTGAGTTGATTTAGGCATCCGTTTTGCTTTTTTCAGCATGGACTTGTCGATGGACGTTTTCTTTTTGCCGTTGAGCTCTTTCGCCTGAAGGATTATCTCAATCGCTTCTTTTATCTCTTCACTTTCAGCTTCACCGAGCGCATAGTTTTCAAACATCGTGCGGATTTTAAGCACACTTACATAAGCCTTATGTTTGTTTTCTGTCAGGTCATAGAACAGGAACGGAACGAGATTAAGAAAAGCACCGAGAGCAGAAAAAAGAAGAAGAACTTCAAAAAGATTGTTTCTTATCGAATCGATGTAAAGAACGCTGTGGTCGTCAAGCAGACCCATTCTTTCGTAGATAGCGGGGTAAACCATACCGGTGAAAAGTCCGATGACCGTTCCTATCATACCGAGAGGTCCAAAAAGTCCGTCAACACGGACACCGGTTTTCCATTGATGATAGTCACGCATATCAGCTTGGATATTGTGCTGAATAATATTCCAGAAGGTATTTATAAACGCATTAAAGTACAAGAGTATACAAACGAGAACAAGATTTTTATAAACAAGATAAACGCCGAGAATGACAAAGACATTTATTGAATTCATCAGAATGAGAAGATTTCTTTTGCCCAAAGCTTTGATTGCAAAAGGTGCAAGAAGCATCGACCACAAAGAAGCGTTTCCTATGAGGGTGTTGACAAGTCCGAGCGTGGACTCGTATTTTCCTCCGTATGCGTAAACAAACGACCACCCGAGAATAACACCGTAACCGCCTTCAAGGAATACGACCCAGTTTGCAGATTGAATAATCCAATAATACTTGTTCTTTGCGACCTCACGCAGTGCGTCAAACATACGGACAGGCTCGCTTTTTTTCTTCGGAAGAATGAGTCGTTCCTTGACCTTGCGGAAAAATACAAGGCTGAAAACAAGACCTACAATCGCAAAAAACGGATATATAACCCTGTAAGTCCAGATGTTATTAAGACCCCAAGTCAGTCCTGCAATAAGAGGGATAAAAAGGTTTGAAATAGACGGTGCAAGAGAATAAATTACCTGTGAAATACTCAGGACATTCGCTCTCTCTTGTGCATCCGGGCTGATAATCTGTTGGAAATACGTGTAGCTTTCGTTGTAGAAACAAAGGAACACATTGAGCAGGAGATACATTATCTCAACCACAACAGCCTTGGTTATGTAGTTCATATGCTCGTACGGCAGCCAGACAAAAAGCAGAGAAACAAGGACAATCGGCAGAGCTGTCATCTGTATGAAAGGGAGAAATTTTCCTCCCTTTAGGTGATGATTGTCATAGTACCAACTTCGGAAAATACCGAGAGGGATGCCGACAATATTAGCGACATTAAGCATAATCTGCAAGTCCATTGGTTTAAGTCCAATACACGCACCTACGAGGAAGTTGCCTGCGTTAAGTGCGATTGTGGAAGCGATGAGAGTTACCCAGTTTGCACCGAAGCCTGCACCGCTGAGGTATGCCACTTCCTTATACGGAATGTAGTTTCCTTTGGACGGAGTATTCCAGTACTTTTTGGCGGTATTGAAAAATCCTTTGGCTTTGCCGATGAAGGCAGGTTTTGCTTTAGACATAAATCTCACCTCTTTAATGATAGTTACATTTTAACATATAATGGCTGTATTTACAATATCATTATGTTTACAAAAAAACAGTCTGCTTGACAGAATGTTGACTTATGGTATAATTTAGAAAAAATGAAAGTTGGAAAAAGATGTTAAAAAAGTTTTATCCGTATGAGTATGCGGAGGATGTTTTTTCGATTGATTATCAGAAACTCTATGATAGCGGTATAAAAGCCGTGATTTTTGACATCGACGGTACTCTCGTGCCGCATGGCGACGATTCGACCGAAGAAATCGACTCTCTTTTTGAAAAAATCAGCAGAACAGGGCTTAAAACCCTGCTGCTTTCCAATAACAGCGAGGAGAGAATACAGCGATTCAATGCGAATATAAAAACTCTTTTTATCGCTGAAGCTGACAAACCTGAAGTCAAGGGTTATCTCAGAGCACTTGAAATGCTTGGGGTTGAAAAGAATGAGGCGGTTGTGATCGGTGACCAGCTTTTCACAGATGTGATGGGAGCTAATAATGCGGGTATTCCGTCCGTTCTTGTAAAGTTCCGACTTCATCCGGGAGATACAAAATTAGGTAAGAAAAGAAGAGTAGAACAAGTAATTCTTAAGTGTTATTTTATGAAAAAATCCCGCACCAAAAGATTAGGAGACGTGTGTTTAAAATAAAGGAGAGATATAAATGCTGTGGAAAAAAGGTATGAATTTTTGTGATATCAGTCCTACCTGCTATGCAATTTCCGTTAAAAAAGAGATCCTGAAGCGTCATATTAAAAATCTTATGAGCAGCGACAAACTCGCTAAAACCAAGAGTGATGAGATTCTGCCGAATGTCGTTTCATCGCACAGTTCAAATATGATCAAAAGAGCGCCGGGTGTCGATCTTACACTTCAGCTTAATAAGGCTGTCAACATTGATCTTGCAGGAAGCAAGATAAACGGCATCGTTATCCGACCGGGCGAAACTTTTTCGTTCTGGGATGCAGTAGGCAAGATTACAAAGAAAAAAGGATATAAAGAAGGACGTGTCCTGAAAAACAACAAGCTGATCGCAGGTATGGGCGGCGGACTCTGCAACCTCAGCAATACCTTGCATTTGCTTATCCTGCACAGCCCTCTTGAAGTGACAGAGTTTCACAAGCACTCGGATGCACTCGCACCCGATGAAGGTAAGAGAAAGCCTTTCAGTGCAGGTACTTCTGTCAGCTATAATAACCTTGACTACAGATTTAAAAACAATACGGATCAGAACGTTCAGCTTATCGTACGCTGTGAGGGCGAAACACTCATCGCAGAGCTGAGAAGTGAGAAGCCTTATCCGTACAGATACGAGCTTTTTGAAGAGGATCATCACTTCAGAATGGAGGGCGAGGTATTTTACCGCAACTCGATGATATACAGAAATGTTTTCGACGCTCAGACTGATGAATTGGTGGAAAAAGAGTTTGTCCATAAAAATCATTCAAAGGTAATGTTTGACTACGATCTTATCCCCAAAGAGCTTATCAGAAAATAAAGAAAAGGATGTAAAAACTAATCGTTTTTACATCCTTTTTATCTTTTAATGTAGGCAGAAACAAATTCGATCTGTTCGGGGAAGCTGTCACCGAAAACACCGTCGAAAAAAGCACCGCCGATTGTGAAAGCCCAGGGTTTGATTTCTTTGATCTCACGAAGTTTTTCCTGACTGTCTACACTGCCTGCGATGCAGACGGGAGCAGGTGTATTCTCGACGAGAGATTTACTGAGTGTGAAAGGATCTCCCGTGTAGCGATAGCTGAGAAGATCGACTCCGCAAGCACCTTTTCTGATGCACTCTGCCGCCTCTGAGACGATGTTTTCTATTTCTCCGTTCAGTATCGACGGTCTTTCCGAAACGTCACCGACAAAGGGCATATATCTGATATTGTGCTTTTTGCAAAGCTCGTTTACCGAATCGTAAAAGACGGTCCCCATCAGGATATCGCATTTGCAGTCGATTGCAGTTTCTGCACCTTTGAGGCACTCTTCCTGAGTGTACGCGACGACTTCGAGTGCGGTTGTCTTGCCGCATTCTTTCATATAAGCAAAAAGCTTTTTCATTTCATCGTAGGGGATACCTTCTTCTTTAAACCCCCAATACTGTGCACTTGTGTCTTTGCAAAGTTCAAAAATATCGGAAGCATTTTTAACTGTGTGGTCATTTTTCGTAAGCATTACGATGAGGACAGGTGCGTCTTCAGTCTTCAAAGGTATCACCTCCAGAATACAGGATCTGACATATTATAACACAATGGTTGTCTGTCTGCAAGAAAAAAGCGACCTGATTTTTCAGGTCGCTTGATTTATTTCGGAAATTACAGCTTCATTGCTACATCCCATGCACCCCAGATAACTGTTCTGAGGTTACCGACCTTAGCTGCGTCACCGATAACGTGAACGTGCTTTGCCTTTTCTGCAAGAGGAGCAGGCTTGTAACCTACTGAGAGGATAACGTTGTCTGCAGGAACGTCAAGTGTCTTGCCGTCCTTAGTTGCAATTGTAACACCGTTATCACGGATTTCAGTTGTCTTAGTCTCAAGGTATACGGGAACCTTGTTTGTCTTGAAGAAGTCACGAAGGAAGCT